>CAYTLH010000147.1:0-11346 GCA_964438525.1 uncultured Demequinaceae bacterium
TCGAAGACCCGCGAGAGGTACGTGCCCTCGAGCGTGACGTTGTCGGCCCCCTCGACCGGCTTCGAGACCCCATATAGCTGCTCCGCCTTCCAGGGAGACACGTCCTTCGAGATGAGCAAGGACTTTGTCGGCGGTAGCTCCGTCTTCGCGTCGACAGCGGTCGAGTGAAGCCTGCCGATGACCTTCCCCATGTTCAGCGGTATGAACATGAGACTCCGCACGTATCCGCGGATGAAGTGGTGATCCTTGAGGGAGAGCCGCTTATTGTCCCAGGCCTTGAGGTCGGGGATCGCGCAACAGCCGGTCTCGTTCTTTTTCGAGTATGTGGTGGGTAGAGCCATGGTGGGAGGTCCTCTCGTATCTTGGGTTTGTCGCCAGCGTAAGCCTTGCATCAGACACGCAAAAGAGGTCTAGTCGCCCTCGCGGCCGTCGGACTTCCGTGACCCGTGGGAGTGCCGGGCCGCCCGCTTGACCGCGCGGCGTCGCTCCTCCGCGGCCAGCGCCGCCGCTCCCGCGATCCCGGCATTGTTGAACAGGGCCGCCGGCACCACGGGTGCCCTCAGGTCGAAGAATGGCAGGAATTCCTCGTGGTTCTTCGACACCCCACCCCCGATGATGATCAGGTCCGGCCAGAGCAGCCGCTCCATCTCGGAGAGGAATAGACCGACGTGGCCCGCCCACTCCTTCCAGCCGAAGTCGTGCCGGTCCCGGGCCGACTCGGCGGCGTACTCCTCGGCGTCCAACCCGCCGACGATGAGGTGCCCGAGCTCGGTGTTCGGCACGAGCCGCCCGTCGGAGATCAGCGACGTCCCGATCCCCGTCCCCAGCGTCACCACGAGCACCAACCCGTCCTCGTGCCGTGCCGCGCCGAACGCGTACTCCCCGAATCCGGCAGCGTCGGCGTCGTTCATGACGTGGACGTCGAACCCCGAGTACTTGCGGATGACGTCCTCGAGATTCGTGCCGATCCAGGCGGGGTCGACGTTCGCGGCCGTCTTGACGACGCCCTTCTGGACGACGCCCGGGAAGGTGACGCCGATGGGGGTCTCGGGCTTGGGTTTCCAGAAGGCGATGACCTTCGAGGTCGTCTCGCCGATGGCTTCCGGGGTCGCGGGCTGGGGGGTGACGAGGCGGTATCGGTGTTTCGCGAGCTTCCCGGTCGTGAGGTTGACGGGCGCGCCCTTGATGCCCGAGCCGCCGATGTCGACGCCTATCGCGGTCTTGCTCATGGGAGGGTCAGCACCTCCGCGCCCCTGTCCGTCACCAGAATCGTGTGCTCGAACTGAGCGCACCACGATCCGTCCTTCGTCACCACGGTCCAACCGTCCTTCCACTCATAATTCTCCTCCGATCCGGCGACGATCATAGGCTCTATGGTGAATACCATTCCCGGTTCGATGACGTCGCTATGGTAGGGGGCGGAGTCGTAGTGGGGGATGATGAGGCCGCTGTGGAAGGCGGGACCGACCCCGTGACCGGTGTAGTCGCGAACGGACTCGTATCCGTGGCGGGCGGCGTAGGCCTCGATGACCCGGCCGATGACGTTGACCTCCCTCCCGGGCTTGACGGCCGAGATGCCGCGTTCCTGGGCTTCGCGCGTGATCTTCACGAGACGGTGGGCCTCCTTGGATCCCTCACCGGCGACGACGCTCGCGCAGTTGTCCCCGTGGACGCCGTCCTTGAACGCCGTGATGTCGATCTTCACGATGTCCCCGTCCTGGACGACGGTCGAGTCGGGGATTCCGTGGCAGACGACCTCGTTGAGGGAGGCGCAGAGCGATTTGGGGAAGGGGCGACGGCCGGAGCCACCCGGGTAGCGCAGGGTCGAGGGGTAGGCGCCGTTATCGCACAGGAACTCGTGGCCGATGCGGTCGAGATCGTCGGTCGCCACACCGGGGACCACGTTGCGGCAGACCTCGGCTAGGGCCTGGGCGGCGAGCCGGGAGGTTGAGCGGATCCGGGCGATGACCTCCTCGTCGTGGACGTCGCCCCCGCGCCAGGTGGCCGCGCGCTTCTGGCCCACGTATTCGGGGCGGGGGATGGAGGTGGGGACGGGACGTAGCGGCGATACCTTGCCTTTGGTGATGGGGTCGCGTCCGGGATTCACGGTGTCCAGCCTATCGGCCGCGTCATCCGGGTCACGTTACTGATGCCGGAGAATTTGGTTGGATACCGCCGGCGACCGGAGACGGCATCGAGCGCCTTTCGCGCCTTGACGGTCCCCCCCGGTTGAGGCGATGCTGGAACAAAGGTGATGCGGCGGGAGGTGCGGCATGTCTGAGGGAGACCTGGCGGACGAGTACTACTACAACATGCGCACCAAGATGGTCGAGCACGGGCGCCAGAGCCCGTGGGAGCACCTCATGGGGCCCTACGGGAGCCACGAGGAGGCCGAAAAGGCGCTCGAGATCGCCCAGGCCCGGAACCTCGAATGGGACGAGGACGACGTCGAATGGGACGAGGCCTGGGGCGAAGACGAGGAAGGCCGCGACGAGGAGTAGCCCGCTTGGGGCGGGGACACACAAGGAAGGCAGGAACCATGGCAACCGATTCCACATCGACGGCGTTGGGCACCCCCGCGCCCGACTTCGAACTACCGACGGCAGACGGCTCGGGTCGCGTCGCCTTGGCCGACTTTGCCGAGGCCCCCGCCCTCCTCGTCGCCTTTCTCTCCAACCACTGCCCATACGTCCTGCACGTCGAATCGGCGCTGGGGGAGTTCGCCGAAGAGTACTCGGAGAAGGGCCTCGCCGTCGTCGGGATTTGTTCGAACGACGTGGATAACTATCCCGAGGACGCCCCCGAGGAGATGGTCGGGCAGATCGACCGGGCGGCGTTCACCTTCCCTTATCTCTATGACGAGACCCAAGAGGTCGCCCGCGCGTTCGGGGCCGCGTGCACCCCGGATTTCTTCCTGTACGACGGGGCGCGGCGGCTGGTTTACCGCGGCCAGTTCGACGACACGCGCCCCCACAGCGCCGCCACCCCGACGGGGGAGTCGATGAGGGCGGCCGCCGACGCGGTCTTGAGGGGCGAGGCCGTCCCCGAGCCACACCTGCCGAGCGTGGGGTGCGGCATCAAGTGGAAGCCCGGGAACGAGCCCCCGCCGCAGTCGATGCTTTAAAGGCGGATGGCCAGTATCGCGGCGACGATCCCCACGTTGATGACGACGCCGTACCCACCGTGATCGGCGGCCTCCGACCACTTGCCGCTCCAGAGCAGGATGTGCGCCACCGAGGCGAGCGCCGCGCTGCCAATCGCGACCCAGTCGGACCATCCCCAGTCGACGAGAAGCCCAACGCCCCCGATCGAGAGGCCGATCGAGGCGAGGCCGATCGTGACCACGGAGAACGCGCGGAGCGCGCCGTCGGACAGGGAGGAGAGGACCCAGGAGCCGATCGGCCAGGGCATGTTGGGCCTCAGCTCGAACCAATGGAGGGCTTGCCCGACGTACATGAAATGAACGAGGCCGTGGAAGACGACGAAGATACCGAAGGCGATTCTCATGTGTCAATCCTTTCGCGCCAAGGCTGACAGGGCGTTTCTCGCGGGTCTATTTCCATAGCACGACGATCGGGATGATGACGGCGTTGATGATGACGCCGAAGGCTCCCTGGTCATGCGCGGTTCTCCAGTCACCGTTCCACAGGATGATGTGGGCGACGGAAACCAGGACGGCGCTGCCGACGACGACCTGCGTGCTCCAGTCGGCGTGAAGGATCACACCGACACCCCCGACGACCATCGCGATCCCGGTAAGCCCGACGGAGATCGCCGCGAAAGCCCGGACCGCCCCAACCGGAACGGACGAGAAGAGGGCGGCCCCGTCGGGCCAGGTCGATCCGGGGCGATTCTGGAACCATCGAAGGGCCTGCCCGACGAACATGAGGTGGATGAGTGCGTGCCCGACGATGAAGATACCGAAGACGGTGCGCATGGGAGCTCCTGACGTGTGTCGCAAGCGCCTAACGTTGTTAGGTAGCCAATACTGGAGTGTGGCACCTAACACTGTTAGGGTCAAGTCGGAAGGAGGGCGACGTGACGGAACCCCGGGCGAGATCGGGGTCCCTTCCCCCGGACCGCATCTACGAGAAGGCTCTCCATATCATCGACGCCGAGGGGTTGGGGGCGTTGTCCATGCGGCGCCTGGCCTCCGATTTGGGGGTCGAGGCCGCCTCCCTCTACCACCACGTCGCCGACAAGCAGGCCCTCCTCGACGGCGTGATCGCGCGGGCGCGCTCGGAGATGCGCGTGACGGCCGATCCGCTCGCGGGCTGGAAGCCGTTCCTCGAAGAGGTGTTTCTGGAGTATCGACGGCTTCTGCTCGCCCACCCCAACCTCATCGAGCTCGCGGGCTGGAGGCTCGAGAACGGCATGGAGGACGGGATCGCCTACCTCATGTCCATCGGATTCGGGTTGGACGACGCGGTGGAACTCATGCAATCCCTCGTCGCCCTCGCCGTCGGTTTCGCCATGTTCGGCGCCCCCGATGCCCACAAGGGCAACCGAGGGCTTCCGGCCCCGATCGCGGATCGGATGGAGGACTGGAGAGAAGAAACCTGCGCCCAGGCCGCCCGCCGCATCCTCGACTCGTTCGAGGGGCGGCGGTCAAGCCCCTAGTTCGCGTGCAGCCTCTTCACGAGCAGCGAGAAGGTGACCACAAGGAGGACGGTGGCCGCGAGAGCGGAGATGACCATGAGCGCGGCGACCATCAGGTAGAAGAGGCCCGCCCCGATGCCCTGGCCCGGATTGAACTGTCCGATCACGAGCCGGAACACGACGGTGGACAGGACGCCCGCGAGCACGGCGGCGAAAGCGACCGCAGGCCGTCGGCCGGGCCGCACCCAGAGGAGGGCGATCGTCGCGGCCCCGATGAGCAGGAAAAGCAGCGAACTCCCGAGGTGGGACCAGAAGAGATCGTTCAGGGTTTTGCCGTTCCCGAACTTGCCGTCGTCCGAATCCTTGAAGAGGAATCGGGTAAACCAAAAAACGAGGAAGAGGAACCCGAAGACCGAGGCGATCGCGACGGAGCCGAGTATCCTCCCCGATCGCGAACGTGTCGGGTTTGCCGTCTTATCCATGTCTCAACGCTCCTTCAGGGGACTCGAGGTGCGCCCGGGGAAGAAGAGTCCTCCGGATCCACACCCCGTCGAGACCGATCGTAGCGAAGCCCGCCCCGCCGGACTATCAGGAGAGCTGACCAGACCAGGATCCAGGCGACGTTGGCCGCAGCGAGGTAGACGAGGATCCAGACGGCGACCGTCACGGGAAGCCCGGCGATCCCGGCTTCGAAGGCGTGGGCCGTCCCGATCTCGGCGAAGGACATGGCCGCGCCGACCGACGCCGCTACGGCGACGATCGCGGCGATCGCCGCCTTCGAACCTCCCCACTTCACCCAGGCGACGGTAGACGCGACGGCGAGCAGGTAGATGCCGGAGGCCAGGAGGTGCCACCGCCAGGTGTCGTCCACCTCTCCGACCCTCGGCCGGAAGGCTTCCCCGCGTCCCGCCCAGAAGATCGCCAGGGGTATCAGGGCGATCGCGAGGATCATGCTGTTCCACACCTGGAACACCGAGGCCCGTCTCATTCGCACCCCCTCGCCGGGGATCGCCCTGTCACTCGGAGAAGTAGTGGTCCGCGTCGGGGAAGGATCCGTCCTTGACCTCGGACACGTAGGCGGCTGCGGCGTTGCCGAGGGCTACGCCGATCTCCGCGTACCTCTTGGCGAAGCTCGGCGACCAGTCGCCCATGCCCGCCATGTCCATCCAGACCAGCACCTGACCGTCGGTGTTCGGCCCCGCCCCGATGCCGATCGTCGGCACATCGAGGGCCTTGGTGAGTTTGGTGGCGATCGGCTCGACGACCATCTCCAGCACGATGAGGCACGCCCCGGCCTCCTGGAGGGCCCGGGCGTCGGCGAGCATCTCCTCGTATGCCCCCTCGCCCCGGCCCTGGATCCGCCTCCCGCCCAGGGCGTTCTCCGACTGCGGTGTGAATCCCAGGTGCCCGACGAACGGGATCCCGGCGTCGACCACCGCCTTCGCCTGCGCGGCGACCCGTCGTCCCCCCTCGAACTTCACCGCCTGGGCGCCTGCCTCCTTGACCATCCGGATGGACGACGCGACGGCCTGCTCCGGGCTGACCTCGTACGTCCCGAAGGGGAGGTCGGCGACGACGAACGCCTTCGTCGTTCCCCGGACGACGGCCCGGGCGGGCGGGATCATCTCGTCGAGGGTGACGGCGGCCGTGTTCCCGTGCCCCAGGACGTTGTCGCCGAGCGAGTCCCCGACCAGGAGCACGTCGACCCCGGCGGCGTCGAAGATCCTGGCCGCCGGGACGCCATACGCGGTGAGCATCGTGATCTTCTCGCCCCGCGCCTTCATCTCGCGGAAGTGGTGGATCCTCACCTTCTTGCGTTCGGGCTCGTCCGTCATGGCTCCACCCTCTCACGCCACCTGCTCGTGATGGGAAGCCTCCGGTCGCGGCCGAACGCCAGCGCCGTGACCTTCGGCCCCGGGGGGTATTGGCGGCGCTTCCACTCCGCCCGGTCCGTCAGGGAGAGAACCTGGTCGACGACGGCCGGGTCGAAGCCGCGTCCGATCAACTCGGCTCGCCCCTCCGCGTGCTCAACATAGGCGTCGAGGACCCGGTCGAGGACGTCGTACGGGGGCAGCGTGTCCTGGTCCGTCTGATCGGGCCTGAGTTCCGCGCTCGGGGGCTTCGTGATGCAGTTCTCCGGGATGGGAGGGGACTGGTTGTGGGATTCGGCGTAGGCGTTGCGCCACCGGGCGAGGTCCCACACCCGGGTCTTGTCCAGGTCCTTCAGGGGGGCGAATCCGCCGGCGGCGTCCCCATACATGGTCGAATAGCCCGTCGCGAGCTCGCTCTTGTTGCCCGTGGCGAGCACGAGCGGACCCTCCGAATTGGAGATGCCCATGAGGGTCACGCCGCGCACCCGCGCCTGGACGTTCTCGGCGGCCACCCCCTCGAGGCGAAGGGCCTCCTCGAAAGCCTTCACCATCGGCTCGATCTCGACGGTTCGGTACTCGAGGCCGAGGTTGGAGGCGAGGGTCGCCGCGTCGTCCTTGGAATGGTCGGAGGAGTATCGGGACGGCATGGACACCCCGACCACGTTCTCCCCGCCCAGGGCGTCCGCCGCCATCATCGCCACGAGCGAGGAGTCGATGCCACCGCTCATCCCGAGCGTGACGCGGCTCATGCCGTTCTTGTGGACGTAATCCCGTAGCCCGGTCACGCACGCCCAGTACACCTCGGCGTCGTTGTCGAGGGGCGAGACGAGCTGGGTCTTGGAGGCTTCCTCGCCGTCGCCCGGAAGGTCCCAGACGAGCAGGGCGTCGGTGAAGGCCGGGGCCGTGGCGAGCAGGGTGCCGTCCTGGTCGATCACGAATGACTGGCCGTCGAAGACGAGGTCGTCCTGCCCGCCCCACAGGTTGACGTAGGCGACCGGCGCGCCCACCTCCTTCGCCCGCCGGGCGGCGAGTTCCCGCCTCAGGTGCCCCTTCCCCTCCTCGAACGGGCTGCCGTTGAGGACCGCGAGCAGCCGGACCTCGGCGTCGTCCATCAGGCTGACCGGGCCGCCTTCCTGCCAGATGTCCTCGCAGATGACGATCCCGACCTTCGCCGATCCGGCATCCAAGACGCAGGTGTCCGTCCCCGGGGCGAAGATCCGCCGCTCGTCGAACACGCCGTAGTTGGGCAGGTGATGTTTGGCATACCGGGCGATGACCTCTCCCCCCTGGAGGACGACCGCCTCGTTCGTCGGCCGCCCCTCCGTCGTCGTGCCCAGGGTCCCGAGGACGACGACGAGCCCCCCCAAGCCCTCGTCTGCCAGGTCCTGGGCGATCCCGAGGACCGTCCGTTCGGCGGCCCTCTGGAACGACTCCCGAAGCGCCAGGTCCTCGATCGGATACCCCGTCACGACCATCTCGGGCAGCACGACCGTCTGGGCGCCCTCGGCGGCGGCCTCCCGGCACGAGTCGAGGACGATGGCGGCGTTTCCGTCTAGGTCGCCGACGCACGGGTTGACCTGGGCCAGGGCGAGGCGAAGCGGTGGCATGGGACGAGCCTACGCGGACCGGGTGATCGCCCTCCAGCACGAATCCAGGAGAGTCGTCAAGCCCCCGTCGTCCACGGCCGTCCCCGAGGCCGCCATTCGGACGGCGAGGCCGAAGGATAGCGAGTAGAGGAGCTCGATGGGGAGGGGGACGAGGAGGGCGGCGACCTCCGGCCTGGCGGCTTCCGCCAGGAGAGGGTCCTCCCCCTTCTCCTCGAGGAGCCGGTGGGCCGTCGGAAAATACGGGGACTCCTCGATCTGGGCCAGGAACTTCGCCGAGTCCGGCCGTTCCTGGAAGTGCCGGTAGACGGTGCGCCAGGCGTACTCGAATCGCCCGCGCGGCGATCCCTCGGGGTCGGCGTTCGTGAGGAGCTCCTCGGCTAGGGCGGCCTTGATCTCGAGGTAGGTGGCGTAGATGAGGTCGTCCTTGGATGCGTAGTGCACGTAGGCGGTACCGGTGGCCACCCCGGCCCGTTCGGCCACCGCCGCCATCGAGGCCCCGTGGAAGCCGTGTTCCGCGACGAGTTCCCTGAGCGCCCGGCGGATGGCCGCGGGCCGGTCGATTCGGGCCTCGGGGGGCGTCGCGTCGGGGGGTGTCATGGCGCGAGGAGGATCCCTTCGACGTCCAGCGCAATTCCGGTCTCCCGTTCCGACACCTCCATCAGGGTGTCCATCGCCTTGCGAAGCCTCGGACGCAGGACCGGTCGGCGGACGGGGGCCCCGGAGGCCATGAACCTGGGGGCGTACAGCTGTCCGCCCTTGGCCTTGGGATCCGTCGCGGCGCGAAGCTGGGGGAGGGCGCCGCGGACGGGGGGCATGCCGCGCTTCGCGGCCAGGTTCCGCCAGAAGCGGCCGATCCGCCCGGCTCCGCCCCGTTCGTCCGCCGTCACCTGAAGATCGGTATGGGACAGGCCGGGGTGGACCACGAGGCTGATCGCCTTCGCCCCATGTTTCCGGAACTCTCGCTCGAGGGTTTGGGCGAAGACGTAATTGGCGAGTTTGGAGTTGCCGTAGGCCCGCCAGGGGTCGTATTGATCCTCGAGGTGGACGTTGTCGGGGTCGAGGCGACGGCCCTGGAATCGGGCCATGGACGAGACGCTGACCACCCGCGCGGACTTGGCGCGGAGGAGCGCCGGCAAGAGCAAGCAGGTCAGGGTCCAGTGGCCCAGGTGGTTGACCCCGAATTGGGTCTCATAGCCGTCTTCCGTCCGGCCTTCGGGCAACGCCATCACCCCGGCGTTGTTGATGAGGATGTCGACGACGGGGTGGGAGGACAGGATCTCCTTCGCCGCCGACTTCACGGAGGCCTGTGACGCGAGGTCCAGTTGGACGACCTCCAGCAAGGCGTCGGGGTGGCTGCGTCGAATGTCTTGGGCGGCCGCATCGGCCTTGGCCCGATTCCGGGCCGCCACGACGACGCGGGCACCGGCGCCGGCCAGGGCGCGGGCCGTCTCGAGGCCGAGGCCTCCGTTCGCGCCTGTGACGACGGCGGTTCGTCCGGTCAGATCGGGGATATCGGCAGCGGTCCAGGACATGGGGTCTCCTCAAATGAGTGAACGATCATTCATTATTCAGGTCGTGGCCCCGTTCGTCAAATCGGCGGTCCCGCGTGGCTCCACCGACTGGTCACCCACATCCGGCCCAGGTACGGCAGGATAGGACCATGGAGAAGCAGCAGGAATTCGTACTCCGCAGCGTGGAGGAGCGAGACATCCGATTCATCCGGCTGTGGTTCACCGATGTGCTCGGGGTTCTCAAGTCCGTTGCGATCGCCCCAGCCGAACTGGAAAACGCCTTCGAAGAGGGAATCGGATTCGACGGAAGCGCCATCGAGGGCCTCACCCGCGTCTACGAGGCCGACATGATCGCCAAGCCAGATCCGTCGACCTTCCAGGTCCTGTCCTGGCGGGGGGACGTCCGGGGAACCGCCCGCATGTTCTGCGACATCCTCACCCCCGAGGGGGAGCCCTCCATGGCGGATCCCCGTCAGGTCCTCAAGCGGGCGCTCGATCAGGCGAGCACCTTGGGGTTCACCTTCTATACGCACCCGGAGATCGAGTTCTACCTTTTCGAGCCCCTGGAGGACGGCGAATCGCCCAAGCCGATCGATCAGGCCGGATACTTCGACAACGTGCCCAGGGGCGGGGCCCACGATTTCCGACGTCAGGCGATCACGACTCTCGAATCCATGGGGATATCGGTCGAGTTCTCTCACCATGAAGCCGGTCCGGGACAGAACGAAATCGACTTAAGGTATGCGGACGCCCTTCAGACGGCGGACAACATCATGACCTTCAAGGCGGCCATCAAGGAGGTCGCCACGGAGCAGGGGGTGTTCGCATCGTTCATGCCCAAGCCCCTTCAAAGCGCCCCGGGATCGGGCATGCACACCCACGTGAGCCTTTTCGAAGGGGACCGCAACGCCTTCTACGAAGCAGGGGGTCATTTCCAACTCAGCAAGGTCGCTCAGCACTTCATCGCGGGAATCCTCAAGCACGCCCCGGAGATCACGGCGATCACCGATCAGTACGTCAACTCCTACAAGCGCCTCTGGGGAGGGGCCGAGGCGCCATCGTACGTGTGCTGGGGGTCGAACAACCGCTCCGCACTCGTCCGGGTTCCTGTGTATAAGCCCGGCAAGGGCCAATCGAGCCGGATCGAGTACCGGGCCATCGACTCGGCCGCGAACCCCTACCTTGCCTTCGCGGTCATCCTCGCGGCAGGACTCAAGGGGATTTCCGACGAGTACCCGCTTCCCGACCACGCCGAAGACGACGTCTGGGAGTTGTCCCCGGCCGAGCGCCGCGCCCTGGGATACGAACCGCTTCCGTCGTCCCTCGCCGAGGCGGTCGACCTCATGGAGCGGAGCGAATTGGTCGCCGAGACCCTGGGAGAGCAGGTGTTCCAGTATCTCTTGAGGAACAAGCGGGCGGAGTGGGAGAGGTACCGCACACAGATCACCCCGTTCGAAAACGAACGGTACCTTCCCGTCCTCTAGAGGACGGCCGGGGGTAGCGGATGACGAGTCAGCAGGAACCGACCGCGGCGGAATTGCGGAAGGCGGGAGTCGTCGACCCTCCCAGCGCGGCGAGGACCATCGCCGCCATCAGGGCGATAGCCGACAAGGTGGTCGGAACAACTCCCGAGATCCTCGCCCAGGTTGCCGACCCCGACCTAGCCCTTCGTCAGATACTTCGTTTGGCGGAGTCCGCACGGGACCGGGGCACCATCGACGCGCTCGAGCTTCTTGCCGACGCCGGGAGCGGCGTACG
>CAYTLH010000148.1:0-3439 GCA_964438525.1 uncultured Demequinaceae bacterium
CAAGAACGCGCTTCAGGTGTGCCATCAGGACTCCTTGACATGGGCTACGCCCGATTTTACCGTGCGAATTCCACGACATCCTCAAGGGTGTGACCAATTCCGGATTTCAATGGTCTCTTGTCATGGAGAGCGCCTCCGACGTGAAACGCCACATCGTACCGTTCGGTCAATACCGCAGCTTGTTCAAACCAGATTTACAGCCTTTAGAGGGGAGCGACTCCCCCCTGACACGTCACGATTCGGATACATACTCCAATCACCTGGTGAACGCCCAATCCATCGACATAACGTTGACGTATGGGAAAGCACATCGCTACAGCCCTCGCCGGTCTTCTCTTCTTGGTTGCCTCCGGATGTTCCAACAACCCCGTGCCATCACCCTCGCCATCCCCCTCCCCTTCCCCCACCCCTACATACGCCCACCCGTACCTCAACCCCTCGCTTCCGATCGACGACCGGGTGGACGACCTCCTGTCTCGCATGACGATGAACGAGCGGTTCGGCCAGATGATCCAGATCGAAGAACACTCCCTCACCCCCGGTGAGGTCGCCTCCTACCGCCTGGGGAGCGTGCTCCACGGCGGCGGAGCGATCGGATACCAGGCCGGTGTCGAGGAATGGGCCTTTGCCGTGGATACCCACCTTCGTGAGGCCGTCGAGGACACCCGGCTGGGCATCCCCCTGATATACGGGGTCGACGCCACCCATGGGTTCGGCGGCCTCTACGGAGGAACGATCTTCCCCCATCAGATCGGGCTCGGGGCCACCGACGACGCCGACCTCGTCCGCCGAATCGGGCGCGCGACGGCCGAGGAGGTCGCCGCCGCGGGGATCCGGTGGAACTTCGGCCCCGTCCTCGCGATCCCCAGCGACGTGCGGTGGGGGCGGACGTACGAGGCCTACTCCCAGGACCCCGAACGGGTCTCTCGGTTGGGGGTGGCGTACATCGAAGGTCTCCAGGGCTCCGACCTGACCGATTCCTCGAGCGTCATCGCCACCCCGAAGCACTACCTCGGCGACGGTTCGACCGTGTACGGCACCTCGACGCAGGTCGTGCAGGTGCCCTTCCTCCTCGACCAGGGAAACACCCCGGCCGACCCCGCTCTCCTCGCGACCCTCCTCGTCCCATACGCGGCGGCGATCGACGCCGGAGCCCGCTCGATCATGGCCAGCTTCTCGTCGTGGGGAGGAGTCAAGGTCCACGCGAGGACAGACCTTCTGACGGACGTCCTCCGGGATGAGCTCGGCTTTACGGGCTTCGTCGTCTCCGACTGGGCGGCGTGCGATCAGATCAACCCCACTGACACCGCCGACGGCATCGCCCAATGCGTGAACGCCGGCGTCGACATGATCATGGTTCCCTACGACGCCCAGGCTGCCCTGACGGCCCTTCAGGTGGGAGTCACGAGCGGGAACATCGCCGCCGAGCGAATCGACGAGGCCGTTTCCCGGATCCTCACCGTCAAGTTCGAGATGGGCCTGTTCGAGAATCCCTACCGCGACACCGGCCTCGAACCTACGGTGGGAAGTTCCGAGCATCGGGCCCTCGCCCGGGAGGCGGTTGCCAAGTCGCTCGTCCTCCTCGAGAATGACGGCGCGCTGCCCATCTCGGCGAGCACGTCCACGATCGCGGTCGTGGGGAACGCGGCCGACGATATCGGTCGGCAGGCGGGGGGCTGGACCCAGTCGTGGCAGGGCGACCTGGGCCCCGTCATCCCCGGGACGACGATCCTCGAGGGCGTCACGGAACGGGCCGGAACGGGCGCGACCGTGCTCGGAGCCCTCCCCGAGGAGGGTTCCGTAGACGTCTGCGTCGCGGCCGTCGGGGAAGACCCCTACGCCGAGGGCGTCGGGGATTCGACCGACCTCGCCCTTCCCGGGCTCGAGGTGATCGAATCCTTGGACGGGAGGTGCGGCTCGATCATCCTCGTCGTCGTGTCGGGACGTCCCGTCATCATCGCCTCGGCCATCGACCCCGTGAACGCCGTCGTCGCCGCCTGGCTGCCCGGAACCGCCGGCGAGGGGATCGCGGACGTGCTCTTCGGGGATGTCGACTTCACCGGGACGCTACCCGTGAACTGGCCCCGGGACCTCTCCCAGGTTCCGTCCGGGCCGGGGGATCCCGCGCTGTACCCGATCGGGTACGGCCTGAGTTACTGACCCCCGGATCCGGGCCCTATTGGGGTGTCGGGCGCCTCGCTGCTAGGGTGAATCGGCGGCACACCACCGCAGGGCGTCCCGATCGCGGGGATGGGCCGCCTTGACCGATAGCCCCGTCCCTTTTGGAGTCGAATATGGCTGGCAACGACAGTTACTACATCCAACGAGCCGGAATCGAGGAGGGGCCGTACACGCTGATCGACCTGCAGGCTCAGGCGCGATCGGGACGGCTGCGGGCGAACACGCTGCTCCGTCGTGACGACAAATCCGCCCAGTGGTTCCCGGCCGGAGAACTCCAGTGGGTCTTCTCGGATAAGGACTGGCTGGTCGCCCTCCTGCTCTCCATCTTCCTCGGACAACTCGGAGTCGACCGCTTCTACCTCGGATACACCGGGCTCGGCGTCCTCAAGCTTCTGACGCTCGGCGGGTGCGGGGTCTGGTTCCTCATCGACATCATCCTCATCGCGGTCGGCAACCTGCCCGACTCCCAAGGAATGCCGCTCAAGCGTACCTAGCCACCGTCCGCTTTGTGAGAACCCACGCCTTCCCAACCCGGACCCACCTCCGCGTCCTCTCGGCGTGCGGTCTCGTCCTCGCCGCAGCGATCCCCCCGCGCGTGCTCGACGGAACGCCGACGATCTGCCCCTTTCGGCTGATCACGGGGTTGCCCTGCCCCGCATGCGGGCTCACGCGATCCGTCGTCTCCACGATGCACGGTGACGCCCTTTCCAGCCTCGAAACACATCCCTTCGGGATGGTCGCGATCGTCGTCATGATCGCCCTTGCCTTCGGGCTCGACCGCCGCTTCCCCGCGGTGACCTCCGCCCTCCTGAGGCGGTCGACCCTTGCGGTGATCGCCGCCATCTGGGTCGGGTCGTGGATCGCGAGGCTCGTCACGGCACCCGCCTGAGCTCCACCGGCGGGAACGGCCTCTACAGCAAACCGAGGGCCTCGACGGCGTCCCGTTCCTCACGGAGTTCGGCGACGGACTCGTCGATCCTCACCCGAGCGTGGTCATCGATCTCGAGACCCTGGACGATGCCCCACTCGCCCGCCCGGGACGCGACGGGAAAGGACGAGAAGAGGCCCTCGTCGACCCCGTAGGACCCATCGGACGGAACGGCGGCGGACGTCCACTCCCCCTCGGGTGTGCCCTCGATCCAATCCCTCACATGCTCGACGACGGCATTCGCGGCGGACGCCGCCGACGACGCCCCCCGGGCCGCGATAATCGCCGCCCCCCGCTTGGCGACCGTCGGGACGAATACCTCCCGCACCC
>CAYTLH010000149.1:0-3698 GCA_964438525.1 uncultured Demequinaceae bacterium
GATAGGACTTGAACTGCTTCCCGTTGATGAGCACCAACTCGCCCGGGGCCTCCGCGCACCCGGCGAACAGGGATCCGATCATGACGGATTCGGCTCCCGCCACGAGGGCCTTGGCGACGTCCCCGGAGTACAGGAGTCCGCCGTCGGCGACGATCGGCACACCGGCGGGCCCGGCGGCCTTCGCGGCTTCCATCACGGCCGTGATCTGAGGCACTCCTACCCCCGCCACGACTCGGGTGGTACAGATCGACCCGGGCCCAACCCCGACCTTGACGGCGTCGACCCCCGAATCGACCAAGGCCTGAGCCCCCTCCTTCGTTGCGACGTTCCCCCCGACGACGTCAACCTTCTTCGTCGCCTTGTCCTTCTTCAGCCGGACGATCATGTCGATCATGGCCTTTGCATGCCCATGGGCCGTATCGACGACCAAGACGTCGACGCCAGCCTCGACCAAGGTCGTGGCCCTCTCCCAGGCATCCCCGAAGAATCCCACGGCGGCGGCGACCCTGAGCCTTCCCTCGTCATCCTTAGTCGCCTTGGGGTACTTCTCGCTCTTGACGAAGTCCTTCACTGTGATGAGGCCGACGAGCCGCCCCCGATCGTCGACGAGCGGAAGCTTCTCGACCTTGTGCCGGGCGAGGATGGTGGCGGCCTCCGCGCGGGCGATGCCAACCGGGCCCGTGATCAGCGGCATGGGGGTCATGGCGTCGCGTACGAGGGTGGTCTCGAACTCCGTGGGGGCGATGAAGCGGAGATCGCGGTTGGTGATGATGCCCACCAGGACTCGGTCGTCATCGATCACGGGGAGACCAGACACGCGATATTGCCCGCATAGCCGGTCGAGGTCGGCCAGGGTCACGTCCGGGCCGACTGTCACGGGATCCGAAATCATGCCCGACTCGGAGCGCTTGACGACGTCGACATGGTAAGCCTGGTCGGGGATCGACAGGTTGCGGTGCAAGACGCCAATGCCCCCCTGCCGAGCCATGGCGATCGCCATCCTGGATTCGGTCACCGTGTCCATTGCCGCGCTGAGAAGCGGGACATTCATGCGAATCGAGCGGGTCAGGCGAGTGGAGGTGTCGACCTCCGACGGGATGATGTCGCTCTCACCCGGAAGGAGCAGGACATCCCCATAGGTCAGCCCGACGGGGGCGAGGGGGCCGGAATCGGGATCGGGGGCGGGGTCCATTCCCCGATTGTAGGGGATGACCGGGGGGTGACACATGCACGATTTGTTCACCTTGTCTGCCCCCACAAATGGGGGCTACCGGAGACGACGGCCTCGCGCTACAAACGAAGTAGTGACCTGCCGCGGAGACGGGGACCCCCCCTGGGTCACAGGGGCGCGGCGGGTCTCTTCGTAATCGGCCGCATAGGCGGCCCGTTGTCAGGAGTGGTTCAGTGACGAACTCGATGGTCAGGGAACGCCGGGCGGCGCTCGATGAGTGGGAATGGCAGTTCTTCGGAGTGTGCCGTGACGCGGATCCCAACCTCTTCTTCCACCCCGAGAACGAGCGGGGCTACGCCCGACAACGCCGCGCGAACTCCGCCAAGCGATTCTGCCTCAACTGCCCGGTGCGGGAGGAGTGCCTCGAACATGCCCTGACCATGCGGGAGCCATTCGGGGTGTGGGGGGGATTGAGCGAGGACGAGCGACATGCCCTCCTGGAGGGGCGAACCCTTCGCAGACGATGAAGTAGCCGCTTCAACGATCGAGGGCCCCGGAAATCCGGGGCCCTCGTGGCGCTATTACCCGATGCCTACGCAAGGATCGCGAGGAGGTCGCGAACCGAGATGACGAGGTATTCGTCGCCCCCGATCTTGACCTCGGTGCCACCGTACTTGCTGTACAGCACCTTGTCCCCCACCTTGACGTCGATCGGCACACGATTGCCGTGGTCGTCGATGCGGCCGGGGCCGATCGCCACGACCTCGCCCTCCTGGGGCTTCTCCTTGGCGGTATCAGGGATGACCAGGCCGGACGCCGTGGTTTGCTCGGCGGCCGCGGCCTTGACCACGACCTTGTCCTCTAGGGGCTTGATAGAGACCGACACTGCGGACCTCACCTTCCACTTTACGATTGAACCGGTTCCACGGTCCGGGCGCCGGTACGCCGATTTCCCGGGACCGTGGGGCTCTGAAATGAGCACTACCAACTTAGCACTCGGGTGCGGTGAGTGCTAATCCGTTTGGTCCAATCGGCGGAGATCCGAGTTGACCGTGCGAGGATCGACGGGTGGAGATCGACGAAGTCACGAACGCCCTGAGCGAGGAAGGCCTCGCCCTCACCCGTGCTCTTCCGACGATCCGCCCCTCCGATGCCCTGTCCGTGGGGGATGGGCTCCGAAAACGAGGGTATCCCGCCCCGGTCGTGGCGGCGGCCATGACCCAGGCCCGCCTCAGGGACAAGGCCCGGGCCAAGTTCGGGGATTTCGCGGACGGTATGGCCTTCACCCCCGAAGGACTCGAACAGGCCTCGCGACTCGAGGTCGCCGCGCTTCACGCCCGTCGATATACGGACGCGGGGATCGAGCGGGTGGCGGACCTCACCACCGGCATCGGGGGGGACGCCATGGCCATGTCCGCTTTCGGCATCGCGGTCATGGCTTTCGAACGGGACGAGGGGACGGCCCTCGTCGCCGACCACAACCTCCGTCACTGGCCGTCGTCCGTCGTCGTGCATGCGAATTCCCTATCCGTTGTCCGGGACGTGGACGTCGATGCCGTCTTCGCCGACCCGAGCCGGCGTACCGCCTCGGGCCAGAGGACCAGCAATCCACGGCGCTATGATCCGCCTCTCACGTCGATCCTCGAGCTCAGGGATCGATTCCCCGCCCTCGGGGTCAAACTCGGCCCGGCTATCCCCCACTCGAGCCTCCCCGAAGACGCCGAAACGGAATGGGTGAGCGTCCGGGGAGACGTGGTCGAGGCCGCCCTCTGGTGCGGGCCTGTGGCTCGTCGCCACGGGTGGGGAGCCCTCCTCCTTGAGCCTGACGGCGCCCATCGCCTGACCGGTCCGGCCCCTCCCACGGACATCGGCCCCATCGAGGACTACCTGTACGAACCGGATGGGGCGGTCATCCGGGCCCGCCTCGTGGGCGAAGTGGCGTCCCGGGTCGGCGGCCACCTCCTTGACCGGACCATCGCCTACGTCACCGCTCCTCGCCTCTCGGTGACGCCCTTCGCGACCGCGTTTCGCGTCGTCGACGACCTGCCCTTCGGCGTGAAGACCCTGAGGACATACCTCCGAAAGAGGGGAATTGGTCGGATCACCGTCAAGAAACGGGGGACCGCCGTTACGCCAGAAAGACTCAAGACGGACCTCCGGCTTCAGGGCGATGAGGAGGCGACCCTCATCCTCACGAGGGTTGCCGGGGCGCCACGGGTCTTGATGGTCGAACCGGTTACTGGCTGAACTCACCTGGGCGACGGACAGGGATTATACGGAAGGCCGGGGATGGGAACGGGCCAATGGGCGTCGGCATCGACCCCGTTGACGAGGATGTCGGCCAGGGCCGCGAGGGTCGAGGAGCCGCTACCGTACATGGCAATATAGGTCGTGGCGTGGGATCGGCTAAGCCCCCACGGCCCCCCTAAGGCCACGACGATGTCCGCCGTTCCGTACGCCTCATCCCCCTGGAGGAGGAGGATCGACGTCCCGCCCCACCCGACCCGCACCCCATGGGAGGCGAGCG
>CAYTLH010000150.1:0-5937 GCA_964438525.1 uncultured Demequinaceae bacterium
TCCACCGAACGCCATGGACCCAGATCGCCCTTGCGTCGTGCATCGCGCTCACCCTTTGCGCCTGCACAGCGGGTACCGATCCCGAACCATCCCCCAGCACTGACGCTGAACGAGCGGCCGCTTCCGATCAGGTCATCGAGAGGCTGGTATCGAATAATGAAGGGCCAGGGTGTTCGGCGGCCGTCGCCCGGTATGGCGAGGTGGTGTGGGCTGGAGCGGCGGGATCCGCTCAGGTCTCATCCGCGACCCCGATCACACCGGAGACGGCATTCGAAATCGCTTCCGTCTCCAAGCACGTCACCGGGATGGCGATCCTCCTCCTCGTCGAGGATGGGCTGATCGACCTTGACGCTGTGGTGGCAACCTATCTTCCGGACATCGGCCCTTGGGTCGAGACAACCACCATCTCTCAGTTGCTGACCCACACCTCAGGGCTGCCGGACTACATTGACCTCTTCGAGGAGGCTGGTGCGTCCTACGCCGACCACGCCACCATGGACATGGCCTTGGCCGTGTTGAGTGATATCCCGAGTACGGACACGCCAGCGCCTTGGGTGTACTCGAATTCGAATTACTTGGTTCTGGCGCACCTCGTTGAGGTCGTCTCCGGTCAGCCGTTCCCGGACTTCGTGGAGGAACGGATATTCACACCCGCGGGCTCGAATCTTCGTGTCGACCCCCTTGCCAAGTTCCCCGAGATCGCCGCCCGGTACTCCGACATCGCCGGTGCCGATGGCGAGATCGAGGTGAATATCGACGTGGTCGGGGATGGCGGGATTGTGGCCACCCCGAGCGAGCTGGCCGCCTGGTTTGACGTGTTCAGGACGGGTTTGCCGGGACACCCCACCATTCAGGATGAGATGGTTGCGAATGCCGTTGAGATGCCAGATGCATACGGTGGAGCCTATGGGGCGGGGATCATGGTCTTTCCCAACGGCAGGATCACTCACAGCGGGGAATGGGCGGGCCACCTCACCAATGCGAGCATGAGTCCCGACCATTCGACCACCCTCGCCATCTCCTGCAACTCCGAGGATCTGGCTGCGGACGTTCTCCTCGGCCTCAGCGTCGAGCTGGAAAGGCTTTGGTGGCCGGCAGAGTAGTCCGGTCAAGGGGCCCCCGTCCAGTGGCTCCACCGCGTGGGATAGGCGGATCGGGTCGGGCGGCCCCTAGGCGTTCGCGAACGCCAGCGCCACGTTGTGGCCCCCGAATCCGAACGAGTTGTTGATGGCGAGCCCGTCACCGGGGGACAGCGTCCGCGCCTCGTCGCGGACGAGATCCATCTCGAGTTCGGGCTCCGGCTGGGTGACGTTGATGGTCGGCGGCGCCATCCGGTGGTGAAGCGCCTTGATGGCGAAGAGCGACTCCACCGCCCCAGCCCCGCCCAGCAGGTGTCCGGTCATGGACTTCGTGGCGCTGACCGGGACGTTGTCGGCGTGGGATCCGAGCAGTCTCCGGACGGCCCGCGCCTCGATCATGTCGCCGACGATGGTGGAGGTCGCGTGCGGGTTGATGTGGATGACATCAGTGACGGTGCTGTCGGCCGCCTCGAGGGCGAGCCTCATGGCCCGCGCCTGTTCCGCGCCGTCCGGCTGGGGTGCGGCGATGTGGTGGGCGTCCGAGGTCATGCCGACCCCGAGAATCCGGGCGTAGACCTTCGCTCCCCGCGCCTTGGCGTGTTCCTCGGTCTCCAAGACCAGGATCCCGGAGCCTTCGCCCATGACGAACCCGTCCCGGGTGACGTCATACGGCCGTGACGCGGTGGCGGGATCGTCGTTCCGTCGGGAAAGGGCGCGCATGGAGTCGAAGGAGGCGAGGCATACGGGGTGGATGGCCGATTCCGTTCCTCCGGTCACGACGACGTCCGCGCGACCCGCCTGGATCATCGCGAACGCGGTGGCGATGGCCTCGGCCCCGGAGGCGCAGGCGGACACGGGGGCGTGAGCCCCGGCCCGAGCCCCTACCTCGAGTTCCACGTAGGCGGCGGGGGAGTTGGGCATGAGCATGGGCACGGACATGGGGAGGACGCGGGAGGCGCCCCTCTCGCGGGTGGTGTCCCAGGCGGTGAGCAGGGTCCACACCCCGCCGATGCCCGAGGAGACGGCCACCCCCAGGCGCTCGGGGTCGACCTCGGGCGACCCGGCGTCCACCCAAGCCTCGCGAGTGGCCACGATCGCCAACTGGGCGGATGGGTCCATGCGCTTGGTTTCGGGGCGGGTGAGAACCTCCTCGGGCTTGACGGCGATCTGGCCGGCAATGGTGACCCCGAGCCCGTACCTCTCCCCCCAGTCGTTGTCGAGGGTACGTATCCCCGGGTGGCCGACGAGGGCGGCCTCCCAGGTCGAGGCGACGTCTCCGCCGAGCGGCGTGGTCGCCCCCAATCCTGTGACGACGACGGTGGTCATGGTCTCTCCGTGAGGTTAGGTGATGAGGCGGGTGGTGAGGTGACGGTGGGGTGGATGCGGAATGGAAGGCCGTGGCGGAGACGACCGGAGGGGGCTCACGGACCCGGGGCGTTCCCCGGGAACCGCGAGTCCGACCGGGTCTTAGCTCTGAGCCTTGGTGATATAGGCGACGGCATCCTCGACGGTGACGAGGTTCTTGACGTCCTCATCGGGGATCCGGACGCCGAACTTCTCCTCCGCGAGGGTGACGATCGTCATCATCGACAGCGAGTCGATGTCGAGGTCGTCCGTGAAGGACTTGGGGCCGGCCACCTCGGCGGCGTCGATCCCGGTCTCCTCTGAGACGATCTCGGCGAGGCCCTCGAGGACCTCTGTGTCGGACATTGCCATTTTCTTTCTCCTTCTGTTTTTCCGGCGGTGCCGGCGATTGCGAGCACTCTTAGATTACGGACACTTGGGGTTTACGGAAGCATGATTACCTGAGCGGCGAAGACCAGCCCAGCCCCGAACCCGATCTGCAGGGCGAGGTCGCCGGACTTGACCAGGCCGTCGCGATACAGCCGCTCGGTGGCGAGCGGGATGGAGGCGGCCGACGTGTTGCCGGAGTCGACGATGTCGCGCGCCACGGCCACGGTTTCGGGAAGCTTGGCGACCTTGATCATCTGGTCGGTGATCCGTAAGTTCGCCTGATGGGGGATGAGGGCCCGGATGTCGTCGGGGGTCAGGCCGGCCGCCTCGATCGCCTTGGCCGCGACCTTGGGCATGTCGAACGACGCCCATTTGAACACGCTGGGGCCTTCCTGCCGAAGCGTCGGGAAGGGCGTCGAGGGGTCGTCTCGAAGGGCGATGTAGTCCGAGGTCATGCGAATGAGCTCGTGGCCTTCGGGTTTGGAACCCCAGATCGTCGGACCGATGCCCGCGCTCTCGGACGGGCCGATGACGATGGCACCCGCGCCGTCCCCGAGCAGATACGAGATCGAACGGTCCGTCGGATCGACGAAGTCGCTCATCTTCTCCGCGCCGACGACGAGGACGTACTTGCTTTGGCCGGCCCGGATGAGGGCATCGGCCTGGGCGATGGAGTAGCAGTATCCGGCGCAGGCCGCAGAGACGTCGTAGGCGGCGGGCGCGCCGATGCCGAGGCGATCCGCGAGGACGCTCGCGAGGGCGGGGGTCTGCGTCGGGTAGGTGAAGGTCGCGACGATGACGGTGTCGAGGTCCGTCGCGGCGATGCCGGCCTTGGCGAGGGCCTCGCCGGAGGCGCGTTCGGCGAGGTCGACGATCGAGGTGTCCGGGTTGGCGCGGACCCGGGTGACGATGCCGGTGCGCTGGCGGATCCACTCGTCGGACGAGTCGATCGGTCCCGCGAGCTCGTCGTTCGTGACGAGGTTCTCGCCGCGGGCGACGCCCAGGCTGAGGATTCGGGTGTATCGGGGGCCCTCGGAAAGGCGAATCGTGCTCATGCGTGCGTCTCCATCAGTTGTCGGGCGGCGTCGAGGTCCGCGGGGGTTTTGAGGGCGACGCAGGGGACGCCCTTCATCGTGCGTTTGGCGAGCCCGGTCAGCACTCCGCCGGGTGCGGCCTCGACGATGGCCGTCACTCCCATCTTGTGCATCGTCTCCTGGCAGAGGTCCCAGCGGACGGGTTTGGCCACCTGGGCGATCAACCGTTTGAGGGCTTGCTCGCCGGATTCGACGACGGTGCCGTCGGCGTTGCTGAGCAGGGTCTTGACGGGGTCGTCGGGCGTGACGGTCGAGGCGGCGTCGGCGAGGTCGTCGACGGCGGGAAGCATGTCGTCGGTGTGGAAGGCCCCGGCGACCTCGAGTTCGATGACGCGGGATTTGGCAGGAGGGGAGGCGACGAGTTTCGCGATGGCGTCCTGGGGTCCGGCCGCGACCACCTGTCCGCCCCCGTTGGCGTTGGCGGGGATGAGGCCGAGGGCGGCGAGGGTCTTGTCGATGTCGGCCGAGTCCCCGCCGAGGACGGCGGCCATGGAGGCCGGTTCCGCCCGCGAGGCGGCCTCGGCCATGGCGCGGGCCCGGATGGAGACGAGCCTCAAGGCGATGTCGTCGGGCAGGACGCCGGCCAGGGCGACCGCGGCGAATTCGCCGACGGAGTGCCCGGCGGCGAGATCGGGGGTCGACTCGCTCAGGAGTTCTCTCACGGAGGCCAGGGCCGTGGCCACCAACAGCGGCTGGGCGACGGAGGTGTCCCGGATCGTGTTGGCGTCCGAGGTCGTGCCGTGCTGGACGAGGTCGAGGCCGATGGCGTTGGAGAAGTGTTTCATCCGCTCGGCGAATGAAGGAATCTCGAGCCACGGGGAGAGCATTCCCGGGGACTGGGCCCCCTGACCGGGGCAGACGACAGCAAGCACCACACCAGGGTGCCGCATGGGGGGGTGGGTGCGCGGCCAGGGGGCGACCAAACCCCGCCCTCCCGTTTGTAGGAATCCTACAAAGGCGCGTGACCGGACTCGCGCAGCCGACCGAGGACGAAGGCGGTCGAGAGCACGGAGGCGTCCCGGGCGTTCAGGGCGTCCCAGCCGGTCAGTTCGATGACCTTCTTCAACCGGTAGCGGATGGTGTTGGGGTGGACGAAAAGCGTCTTCGAGGCGAGTTCCAGGGATCGGCCGCAGGCGAGGAACGTGCCGACGGTTTCCTTGAGCGATCCCCCCGCCTGGGCGATGGGATCGTAGGCGAGGGCGAGGAGCCGTTCGCGTGCGGTGGCGTCGCCCACAAGAACCCGCTCGGGAAGGAGGTCGTCGGCCAGGGCGGGTCGGGGGGTCAGGGCCCAACCGGGGGCGGCGACGACGCCTGCGAGGGCGGCACGGGTGGATCGGGCGATCTCGACGAGGGTCGACGCGGGGGGGCCGATGACGACGGGTCCCGGGCCGAAATTGGGCAGGAGGGCATCGGCGAGGCCCTCCAGGTCGGAGTCGCTGCGGGCGACGATGACGAGATCCTCTCCGTGAATCCCGACGAGGGCCCCCCGGGCGGCTCGCCGGATGGAACGGCGTAATTCGGCCGATTCCACCTCCCCCAGGGGCCCGTTGGTCATTCCCACCATGACGAGCGTCGGGCCCGTCTTCCAGCCAAGGGCCGCGGCGCGGGAGGGAAGGTCGTCGTCGACCTGGCCGCGGACGAGGGCGTCGATGACGAGCGCCTCGAGCCGGGCGTCCCAAGCTCCTCGGGATTCTGCCGCCCGGGCGTAGACCTCGGCGGCGCTGAAGGCGATCTCTCGGGAGTATCGGAGGATGGCGTCCCGGAGCTCGGCCTCGGTGCCGGGGGAGGCGAGTTCGTCGCAGTGGTCTTCGACGACATTGACGACGGTGCGGACGATGGAGAGCGTGTGTTGGAGGGAGACGGATCGGGTGAGTTCGGGGGGTGCGGTGGCGAAGACTTCGGTGGCACCGCGCTGGACGGCTTCCGGGCTGGCGTACCACTGGACGAAGGCGTGGATGCCGGCTTGGGCGACGGTTCCGACCCAGGAGCGTTCGCGGGCGGGCAGGTCGCGGAACCAGGGGTGCTCGGCG
>CAYTLH010000151.1:0-4281 GCA_964438525.1 uncultured Demequinaceae bacterium
AGGCGGCTGGGATGGTATGACCCTCGTGGCTCCGGTCGCGACGCGTTTGGGTGGCGTCCCGGGGGGTGGGGACGTCTTGGGACTAGATGGGGTGGCGGGGGGGCCGGGTGACGGCGAGGGCGATCGCTTGGGGCCGGTGGATTTGACCGGTTGAGGGGTCGTCGGGGGAAGGGGGGCCTGCTCCGGTTTCTGGACCGGTTGCGGAGCCGTGGAAGGTTGGGGCTCGTCGGCCGGCTGGACGGGGCGCCCGGAGGGATTCTCAGGGCCTGGGGGCGGAGTCGTCACAGGGTCCAACTGTAGTCGCGTTTTCCGTACGATGCCGAGCTGGGCATCGGGCGGAACCTCGCCGGGAAGGAGCCGTTCCGATGGTCTCGGGTCATTCGTTCAAGGTGAAGACCCCGTCCGAGCTCTCCGCCCCCCCAAGCGTCAAGACGGAGTGGTAGGTACCCGGGAGGGGGGCGTTAAGCCCCGCTTGGCAGGACTCGTTGGAGCGAAGACGGGGCCAGGTCGTCGTCAAGGTGACCGTCTGGTTGGGGGCGAGAAGAATCGGGGGCTCGTCGAAGACGGCGTCGCCGCAGTCGGCGGAGGACCAGATACGATCGGGTCCCGACGTGATGAGCAATTGAGTCCCGGGAGCCTGGGGGTTGAGGACGCACTCGGCGAGGCCCTTGTGGGTGACGGTTGCCTCGAACGACGGAAACTCGGCGGCGCCGAAGTACCGACTCGTCGGGGAGAGGTCGATCAGGAGGTCGGCGACACCGCAGGCCGTGCTCGTTGAGGCCGACGGGCTCGGGCTGGGGGCGGGGGTGGGCTCCGAGTCGTCGTCCGACAGGGCCCCACGGATGAGGTAGTAGAGGACGACGACGGCGAGGATGAGGATGGCGAAGACGACGAGACGCCGCCGCCAATACACCTCCGGGGGCAGGTCGCCGACGGGGCGTCGAATGCTGTCCACGAGGCCTCCTCGTCTCCCCACAACGGTACCCGCGGCGATGTCGGGGACAATGAAGCCATGCCGCAGCCGTCTCGGGTGTCGAGTGCCGACCGCGAGGCCGTTCTCCGCGTCGTTCGCTGGTTCGACGAGCACGGCCGGATGTTGCCGTGGCGGGAGGCGAGCGACCACGCCTGGGGGGTGCTCGTCTCCGAGGTCATGCTCCAGCAAACCCCGGTGGCGCGGGTGCTTCCCGTGTGGAGGGAATGGATGCGGACGTGGCCGACCCCGGCGGCTTTGGCCGGGGCGGAGCCTGCGGAGTTCATCCGGGCGTGGGGGCGGCTCGGGTATCCCCGGCGGGCTCTCCGGCTTCGGGAATGCGCCGAGGCCATCGTCCGTGACCACGGGGGTCGGGTGCCGTCCGACGAGGTCGCCCTCAGGGCCCTACCGGGGGTCGGGGACTATACGGCGGCGGCGGTGGCGTCGTTCGCGTTCGGGGTGAGGACGGTCGTGCTGGACACGAACGTCAGGAGGGTTGTCTCCCGGGCGTGGGGCGGGGAGGCCCGACCCCCCGGGCATACGACGAAGGCCGAACGGGATCGCGCCCGGAGCCTCGTCCCGAACGACCCGGCCGAGTCGGTCCGGTGGAACATCGGCGCGATGGAGCTCGGGGCCCTCGTATGCCTGTCTCGCGCGCCCCGGTGCGGCGAGTGCCCCCTCGAGGACCGATGCGCATGGCGCGCGGCCGGACGTCCGGGACTCGGGGCGTCGACGGGTCGGAGGCAACCGTGGCCGGGCTCCAACCGCCAGGTGAGGGGCAGGATCATGGCCGTGTTGCGGGGCTCCCGAGAGTCGGTCAACGTCTCCGGGCACGCGTCGCTGACCGACGTCGAACCCGGGCAGCTTGACCGGTGCCTGGACGCCCTGGTTGCCGATGGGCTCGTCCGGGTGGCGTCGGCCGAACGCGGCACCTATCGCCTGTAGGGGAAGATGGGGCCATGGCACCCACGGTTCGGAGAGCCCCGATCGCGATCGCGGCGTTCGCGCTCGGCGTCCTTGTCGTGTGGCTCCAGAGCAATTCGTCCGACGGGGGACCCCCGGATGGCTCGACGGGGCGGCAGAGCGAGGAATGGTTGGTCGAGTTCGTCAACGACGGCGATACGTTCGTGGCATCGCTGGACGGACAAGAGGAGAGCGTTCGCATCATCAGGATCGACACCCCGGAAGTCGACGAGTGCGGTTTCGGGGAGGCTCGCGACGCGCTGTCCGACTGGGTGCAAGGCCGGACCGTCGTGCTCGTCCCCGGGGCGACGACGGATCGGGATCAATACGGACGGCTTCTGAGGTATGTCGAGGTCGACGGAACGGACGTGGGACTGTGGCTCGTCGAGCACGGGTATGCGGAAGCGAGGTTCGACTACCGGACGGGTCAGCCGCACGATCGGGAGGACGAGTACATCGAAGCGGACGCGGCCGTGGTGTCGTACTGTCCCGAGCTCGACTGACGTCAGAGTTCGAGCAGCATCCTCGTGTTTCCCAGGGTGTTGGCCTTGACCCGGGCGAGGTCGAGGAACTCCGCCACGCCGTCGTCGTGGCTGAGCAGCATCTCCCGGAACACGTCGGGGTCGACGACGTCGCCCTCGATCGGAGTGAATCCGTGCCGGCCGAAAAACTCGACCTCGAAGGTCAGGCAGAAGAGTCGCTCGAGCCCGAGGCTCCCCGCCCTCTCGATCAGAGCCGCGAGCATGGCGTGCCCGATCCCGGTATGGAGGCGCTCGGGGACGACGGCGAGGGTGCGAATCTCGGCGAGGTCCTTCCACATGACGTGCAGGGCCCCGCAGCCGACGATCTCACCGGGGTCGTCCTTGTCTCCCGTTGTCTCCGCGACGACGAAATCCTGGACGGACTCGTAGTAGGCGACGAGATCGTGGGCCAGGAGGATGCGACGGTTGGCATAGGCCTCGATGATGGAACGGATGGCCAGGATGTCCGCAGGGAGGGCGGGACGGACGGCGACGTCGGGTGAGGCCACCCCCTACGCTCGTTCTGTGCCGTGGACGGCGTACGGCTCGATGGCGGCGATCTCGTCATTCGTCAAAGGGTCAAAGTCGAGGGCGGCGACGTTGGTGCGAAGCTGCTTGACCGACGATGCCCCCACGAGGGCGGAGGTCACCCGCTCGTCCCGGAGCACCCACTGGAGGGCGAGCTGGGCGAGGCTCTGGCCGCGGCCCTTCGCGATCTCGTTGAGCGCGATCGCCCGTTTAAGATAGGTCTCGGTGATCTGATCCTTGGTGAGAAACTCGCTGTGGGTGGCGCGGGAGCCCTTGGGGATGCCCTTGAGGTAGCGGTCGGTGAGGAGCCCCTGGGCGAGGGGGGAGAAGACGATGGAGCCGATGCCCTCTTCGCCGATGACGTCGAGAAGGCCCTGTTCCGGGGTCCGGTCGAACATCGAGTATCGGGGCTGGTGGATGAGAAGGGGAGTCCCGAGGTCCTTGAGGATCCGGGCGGCGTCCCGCGTGGCGTCGGGTCCGTAGTTGGAGATGCCGACGTAGAGGGCCTTGCCCGAGCGGACGGCCTGGTCGAGGGCCGACAGGCTTTCCTCGAGGGGCGTGTCGGGGTCGGGGCGGTGGTGGTAGAAGATGTCGACGTAGTCAAGGCCGAGGCGCTTGAGGGATTGGTCGAGGGAGGAGAGCAGGTACTTGCGGGACCCCCATTCGCCGTACGGCCCGGGCCACATCCAGTAGCCGGCCTTGGTCGAGACGATGATCTCGTCGCGGTAGGGCTTGAGCTTTTTCGAGAAGATCCGGCCGAAGTTGGATTCGGCGGCGCCCGCCGGGGGGCCGTAGTTATTGGCGAGGTCGTAGTGGGTGATGCCGAGGTCGAAGGCGGCGAGGATGATGTCCCGTTGGCTTTCGACGGAGGTCGAGCCACCGAAGTTCTGCCAGAGCCCGAGGGAAATGGCGGGGAGCTTGAGGCCGGAACGCCCGCACCGACGGTAGATGTCCTGGTCGTAGCGGGCCTCGTCGGCGACGTGGGGGGTGTGGGTGGTCATACGGGAAGCCTAGTCGGGAGCAACTGAATCCCGCTGACGGGTGATTGTGCTACTTCTTCTTCGCGGGGGCCTTCGAGTCCTCGGCGGGCGGGGCCTTGACGTCTTCCTTGTCGATCCCCTCGAAGGTGAACGAGCCGATCTCTCCCGAGCCCACGGCGTCGACCCGGACGATCTGACCCGACACGAGGTCCCCGTTGAGGATCCTTTCGCTGAGCTCGTCCTCGATGTCCTGCTGGATCGCACGCCTCAGCGGCCGCGCCCCGAGCACGGGGTCGTACCCCTTCTCCGCGAGCAGCTG
>CAYTLH010000152.1:0-5574 GCA_964438525.1 uncultured Demequinaceae bacterium
GCAGGGGGCGCCCGTCGAGGGGGTCACGCAGGCCACCCGCATCGAGGAGTGGCTCCGGTCCCCCGCCTGCCGGTGGGGCGGCTATCGCCACGACCTCTACCCCGGCTGCATCACCCCCGCCGACGAGATCGACCTCCGATGCCCGGACGGCTCCGAGGCCCTCGACCCCTGGTGGATGCGCTACCAACGCACGAGCGGCACCTGGTCCGCCTGGTACATGATCGGCTGGTACCAATGCCCCGCCGAGTTGCTCCGCACCGCCATCGAAGAGGCCTGGGCCAGCATGCGTATCACACCGAACACCATCCACGTCCAACCCGACACCGGCTGGGTCCTCACGACCGTCCCCACCGTGGTCTACGTCGACCGCACCCCCCGGACGATGCGCACGACCCTGCTCGGCACCTCCGTCACCATCCGCGCCACCGCGTCCGCCTACACCTGGGCCTGGGGCGACGGCGCCTCCACCGTGACGACCCAGCCGGGCGCCGCCTACCCCCACCAAACCGTCACGCACACCTACCTGAACCGGGAGGGCCCGGTCACCATCCGGCTCCGAACGTCGTGGCGGGGCTCGTACTCGACGAACGGCGGGGCCACCTGGAATTCCGCCCCCGGCACCGCCTACACCACCTCCACCCCCGTGACCGTCACCGTCTACGATCCCCACGGCCACCGCGTCGACTGCGACCTCGACGGCACGTGCGTCGGCGGCGCGGACGGCCCCTCCGACGAGACCTAGCGGGCTCCGGGAAAGGTTCGACCAGCGGTCCCGGCGCACCCCACCGGCCTCAGCGGTCGCGCCCTCCGAAGACCTGGTGGTAGATGTCCTGCCCGAAGCTCGTGCCCAAGGGCTCGGCCTGAACCAGGCGGAACGGCCGCGAACCGTCCTTCCTCCGTTCGGCCCTGAGAAACACGGCTTCCCCGGGAGGATCCTGAACCCACCCATGAGCCAAGTCGTACAGGTGGGTGACATAGACGACCCGAATCCCGGACTCCACGAGCGCCCCCACGACCTGACGACCGATCTCCGACCCCTCCCGCTCGTTCGTCGAGGCGAACGACTCGTTGCACAGGACCAGGCTCCCCGGGGCCAGGTGGTCCACCCGGGCGCTCATCCTCGTCAACTCGTCGTCGAGTTTGCCCCGCCGCAAGGTCACGTCCTCCCCCCTCGTGAAGTGCGTGACGATGCCGGGCGCCACGGCAGACGAAAAGGCCTCCGCCGCGACGAACATCCCGGCCTGCATCATCGCCTGCGCCTGGCCGAGGCTCCTCAGGAATGTCGACTTGCCCCCCCGGTTCGCCCCCGTCACGACGACCAAGGACGCGGGCCCCGCCTTCACGTCGTTGCCGACGACCTCCGCCCCCAAGGTCAGGGCCAGGCCCACGTCGCGCAGGTCCCGGCAGACGAATCCCCGACGGGTGCGAGACGAGCGCTTGGTCGGCGTCGGCCAGGGGGTGGGGCGGACGCGGGGCAACCCCTCGCGATCCGACGCCTCCGCCAGGTTCAGGCACCCGACATAGAAGGCCGTCTCCTCCCGGAGCGTTCCCAGGAAATCGACGAGTCGCTTGGCCCCCTGGGCCATGGCCTCGGCAAGCGGCGCGATCCCCCTGGCCCGGAACTCGGACAGGGACCGCCGTCCCCCTTCGTCCCTCTCGGGGACGACGTAGGTCATGGCATCCCCTCGACGGAACCAGTGGGCGAGAGACGAGGAGTCCGACAGCACGGAACGGGTCTCGTACTGGGCGGGTTCGCCCCGCTGCCCCAGCCTCCCGCGGAGGGAGACCCCGTCCCGGAACCTCAAGACGCTGAGGTACTCCTCGACGTCGGAGAAGAACGCGTCGTCGAGGCTCTGAACAAGCGCGGAAAACAAGGAGGTCAGCCCCTCGGACTGGCAAGCCGTCCGCCCCCTCGTCGCCGTGTCGCGAAGCCACCGGAGAACGGGGAGCAGGACCTTCACGGTCTCGAGGGATCGGCGGAGCACGGAATCGGACCCCACGCCGACCCCGCCGGCAATACGCCTGGCCGCCTCCACCGCGTCCCCGGACTTGGCATAGAGATCCCGGGCAAGCCCCGGGTGAGCCAGGACATCGTCGAGGATCTCCTGCCGATACTTGATCTCCTCGACGGATTCCAAGGGCCTGAGCAGGGCCGAACGGGCCGCCGTGGCGAGCGCCTCATCCTCCCCCGCCATGGCCTGAACGAGGACGGAAAGGCCGAGGTCGCGCACGAGATCCTCCGCCCAGGGAGGCTCGAGGAGGGGCGCCTCGAGGCCAGGATCCTTGAACATCAGCCCCGGCCTCATCGCTTCAGCCTTTCGATCAGCTGATCGCGGGTGAGGCGGTGCTCCCGCGCGACGGCGAGGGCATACGCGAGGCCGTCGGCGGGCTTCCGAACGATGCGAAACGTGCGCTTCGCCAAGTCGCCCGGCTCGATCGTGCTCATCGCGCTGACGACGGCGGGATCGAGCGATGCCAGCTCGTCGACGAAGGTGACATACACGCACCGTGAGCCCCGGTCGAGGATCTCCGAGAGGATGTGCCGACCCAACTCCCGGGCGTCCTGCAAAGACGCGGAGGTGAACGCCTCGTTGAAGACCAGGACGGAATCGGCCGTGGCCCGGTCGAGGACCTCCCGAATCCGGATGAGGTCCGCCTCGAGTTTGCCCTTGAGGTCCGTGACCTGCTCCTCGCGTTCGAAGTGGGTGAGCACGGCATCCGCCAACCCCACCTCGACGGACTTCCCCGGGACGGGAAGCCCGAGGGATGCCAGAACGTGAAGTTGGCCGAACAGCCTGGCGAATGTGGTCTTGCCGCCTTGGTTGGGTCCGGTCACCACGATCGCCCTCTCGCCGGCACCGAGGTCGAGGTCGTTCAGGACCATGCCCAGGCCCGACCCGGGCTCCGCCGGCGTCCCCTCAGGCCAACTCGATTCCGGTCCGTCGTCCTCGCGGTCCTCGGAAAAGTGCGACACCCGACCCCACGAGGACATGGCCCGCGAGAGCAGGCGATCGGCGAGCGCGAGGTCGAAGGTTCCGCGCGCGTGAACCTCGTGTTTCGAGGTGACCGAAGCCCGGACGAAGGGCAGCCCCTCCTCCCGTAGCGGCCTGATGAAATCGAGGTAGGACAGGTAAAACTGCACCTCCCGGTCGAACCGGACGAGCATGGGAGACAGGAAGTCGTGGTGGCGTTCGAAGAAATCGTCGAGCGCGGCGAACGGCTCCGGGAAGAGGATCGCGACGCGATCGATCACCTCCCGCTCGACCCCGGACATCCGCGGCATCGGGGCGTCCTCGACGACCATGGGGATCCCCGTCCCCCGCCCGAACCTCTCGAAGGTCTCGGTCACCTTGGCCCGAAGATCGACGTCTCCCCAGGAATGGGAGACCCTCACCCGCGGCCCGTCGATGTGCACGCCGTAGCGAACCTTGGCCAATTCGGCGAGAACCCCGGCCCCGTCCCGTTCGAGGCCCTTGAACTCGTCCGAGCCCGTGTACTCGCGCAGGTGGACGAGAAGAGCCTTCAGGCCCGCCGATCGAGGCCGCGCCGACCCCAAGGCGCCTCGAAAGGCCTCGACGCCTGAGCAGTAGGTCGAGACGGCCTCAAGAAGGCGTCCCTCGATCTCGTACCGGTACTCGAGATCCTCGATCGCGTCGACATGGTTGCGAACGAGCCGCATGTTCTCCACGAAGTCCGTCACCGCGGGAGCCGAGGGTTTGCCGTCAAGATCGTCGAAGACGTCCTGCCGGAACTTGACGGCCTTGAGGCTCCCGGCCGGCCGCCGATACCAATCGGCCAGTTCCTCCCCTCCCCCCGCCGCGACGACCTCGATCACCTGATCGAGGGCGAGGTCGAGAAGGGTCTCGGCATCACAGTCCGCACCGTCGCCGGAATCGGGTCCCAGGATGCTCGAGAAGGCGGGCGTCCGTCCCGCCTGAGGTGTCCTCCCAGTGGTCAAGGCTAGGCTCCCTTCGCCCGCAAGGCCAGTCTATTCCGACGGCCGATTCACGCCTCCTGGAGCACCGCTACGCCCTCCGAACTTCCGAACGATCACAACCAACACCGCCCCCGCAAGGACCTGAATCGCCACGGCCACGACGACGAGCCACCCGGTCGACACCTGGTACAGAAATCCGAGGAGCGCCCCGCCCAAGGCCGTCGCCCCCCCGACGATCGCGGCGAACATTCCATACGCCGTCGCCCGACGCTTGGGCGGCACCAGGTCGGCGACGACGGCTTTCATGGTCGACTCGTGGATCCCGATCGCCGCTCCCCAGACGACCGCCCCCGCGACCACCGCCGCCGTACTGCCCCCGAACACGAGAGCGGTGGCGACCGAGGCGAGCACGGGAAGGACGACCAGCACCTGCGGGCCCCGGCGGTCGTATCCCCACCCGGTCGCGAGGGCGGCGAGCGCGTCGACGGCCATGGCGACGGCGTATACCACGGGCACCGCCGCTACGGCGACATATCCCCGATCCACCATGTGGAAAGACGCCAGCCCGAACGTCGTCAGCCCCAGCGTCGTCGTCGCGGCGAACCCGGCATACACCCAGAAGGCCCGGGGTACGACCCCGTACCACCGGACCCGGGACGTCGTGGGCTCGGGTTCCTCGGGTCCGTCCCCCTCGTACGCCGCGGGTTCGGGGACCCTCAGCCGTAGCCAGACCAGCAGGCCGATAACCGCGACCCCGGGGACCGCCAACACGGCGAGGGCCGGACCGAAGTCGTCGCCCGTCAGAACCAGCATCCCCCCGACGACCAGCGGCCCGAGCAGCGCCCCGGTCTGATCCATGGCCTCGTGAACCGCGAACCCCCGCCCCCGCCCCGTCACGGCCGTCGCGTGAGATAGGAGGGTGGTCTTCGCCGGGCCCCGGACGGCCTTGCCGACCCGTTCGACGATGATGAGCGCGCACACGACCCACAACACCCCGGCCAGCCCCATGAAGGGGACCGCCACGATCGTGATGACGTACCCCGCGATCGTCCACGCCCAGAACCGCCGGGTCCGGTCCGTCATCACACCCGAGAAGAGCCGGAGGATGAGGGCCGCCGCCTCCCCCGCACCCGTGACGGCGCCGACGACCAGAGCCCCCGCCCCGAGGGATTCGAGCAGAGGCCCGGAAACCGACCGGGCTCCCTCGTAGACGACGTCGGCCAGCAGGCTGACGACCCCGAGGCCGACGACGAACCGCCACGCGCTCAGGCGGGGGGTCACAATGCGCTCAGGCGCTCTTGGCCTTGGGTCCCGGACCAGAATCCGCCTCGGGAGCCGGGCCTAGGTTGACGTCCGATGCCCCCTTCTTCCCCTTATCCGGCTTCGCGATCCGCGTCTGGATCGACGGCTCCACCCTCTCCATCACCGTTTCCCGGGTGATCGTCACGGTACCCACGTCCTCGCGCCCCGGCACCTCGAACATCGTCTCCTGGAGCACCTCCTCGAGGATTGCCCGGAGCCCACGCGCCCCCGTCCCCCGCTCGAGCGCCTGCTCCGCGACCGCCGTGATGGCCTCGTCCTCGAACACCAAGTCGACCCCGTCGAGCTCGAACATCCGTCCGTACTGCTTGACGAGG
>CAYTLH010000153.1:0-2726 GCA_964438525.1 uncultured Demequinaceae bacterium
AGATCGGTGTAGTCCTCGAGGACCAGGGCGACGTGGTCGGCGTCCCCGGCCGCGATGGCCTGCTGGAGTTGAGTGGCGAGCGGAAGGCCGGTATCGATGGCTGTCGCCCCGTTCGCGGCCGGGTCGACCGTCGGGGTGGCGCTGGTGTGTGCCGTCTCGGCACAGCCCGCCAGCAAGGCGAGGCCGACGAGGCCGACGGCGAGTTTCTTCGTTGTCATGGGTTTCTCCTTGGTGGATAGCCCACCCCACAGCAACTATGGGTCGACTCGAAACCGTGAATGACACGGTGACGGGATCGTTACGATTCCGAGACGTCCCGCGTCGGTCTCTCCTACCGTTGGGGTCCCCTACCGCCGGGCACGTGCCGGCTGGTGGCCCGGTGTCCACCTCACACCCATGACGACGAGGGCGGTGATCACGATCGTGCCACACAGACCCTGAAGAGCGATGAATCCCCAGTCCACATCGAGGGAGACTTCCTCGAGTGAACGGATATGGGTCGTGTGGGCTATGTATGTCCAGAGGCCGAGACCGCCCGCCACGACGGCGATCGCGAGGAGCACCAGCACGGGCACCTCACGTGCCCCCGGGCGCTCACGACGGAGCGCACGATGATGACGTCCGAGGACGGTCAAGGCGCCGAACACCGCCGGGCTCAGGAGAAGAACCCCGACGATGAGGAGGGCGAAGACGCTGCCCGGGGGTTCGGCGGTGACGCCCTTGAGGTCGGCGTCCGCGTGGACGAGGGTCGACTTCTCCACCCCGACGAGGATGAGGACCAACCCCGCCGCCCCGGCCACGAGCGCCCCCAACAGCCTCGGCCAGATGTCCTTCATGGTGTGTCTCCTGTCGTTCGCCACTCTCGACGCCCGTAAGGTTCCATGGAACCGCTCCACCTCGACCTTACAGGCCCCATACACAACCGGCGCCCGCCCTAGGCGTGGCCGCGTTTCCGATCCACGCCGAAGAGCAGACGCGCCTCGGCGACCAGGGTGATCGAACCGGTCACCAGCACACCCCCCGACAGTGCCCCGTCCCCCTCCGCCAACGCCACCGCCCGGTCGATCGCGTCGGGAAGATGGGGCTCGACCTCTACCCGGTCCTCTCCGAAGACCTCTCGCGCGACCACGGCCAATTCCTGCGCGGGGAGTGCCCGCGTCGACAGCGAGGAGGTGATGACGACCTTGGTGAAAACGGGTTCGAGCTCGCCGAGGATGCCGTCGGGGTCCTTATCGTCGAGGATCCCGACGACCCCGACGAGGGGGTCAAGGGCGAAGGCCTCGTCGACCGCCTCGGCCAGGGCGGCGGCGCCGTGCGGATTGTGGGCCGCATCGACGATCACAAGCGGGGAGGTGCGGATGGTCTCGAGTCGGCCTGGCGAGTCGGTGGTCGAGAAACCCTGCTCGACGGGGCCGGCCTCGAGCGCCGAGCCGTCGCTCAGCAGGGCCTCGACGGCGGCAAGGGCGAGGAGGGCGTTGTGAGCCTGGTATTCCCCCAAGAGCGGCACGAACACGCCTTCGTAGGTCGCCGCCTTGGTCTTCAGCGTCAGGACCTGACCCCCGACGCCCAGCGTCCGGTCCAGGACCTCGAGGTCGTCTCCCTCCCATGCCGCATCGGCGCCTGTCGCGCGAACGGCCGCCTGAATCACCGGGCGAACCGCATCCGCCTGCTCCGCGATGACGACCTTCGCGCCGTCCTTGATCACCCCGGCCTTCTCCCGGGCGATCCCGGCCAGGTCCGTCCCGAGATACTTGGAATGATCGAGCGACACGGGGGTGACGATGGCGACCTCGCCGTCGGCCACGTTGGTGGCGTCCCACAACCCCCCCATCCCGACCTCGAGGATGGCGACGTCGACGGGGGCGTCGGCGAACGCGGAGAACGCCAGGACGGTCAAGACCTCGAAGAAGCTCAGGCGGGGTCCTTCCCGGTCGGCCGAGCGGGCATCCGCGAGGTGGACGATCGGGGCGATCTCCATCCACAAGCGGACAAAGTCCACCTGGGACACGGGTTCCCCGTCGATGCGGATACGCTCCCGGACGCTCGTGAGATGGGGGGACGTGTACAGCCCGGTGCGGAGCCCGTGCGCACGGAGGAGCGACTCCACCATTCGCGCCGTCGAGGTCTTGCCATTCGTGCCGGCGACGTGGACGACCTGGCATGCCCGTTCGGGATGGCCGAGCAGGTCGGTGACCTCGAGCATTCGATCTAGGGTCGGTTCGAAGTCGTGCTCGGGGTTCCGGGAGAGTATGTGCGAGTAGATCTCGCGTTCCGCCTCCTCGGCGCTGATCCCCGTGCTTGGATCGTCGACGGTCACACCTTCATGCTAGCGAGGGGAACGATGTCGAATCCCGACTCCGAGGCCGTGGCCCGCTACAACTGGTCCAGATAAGCGATGAACTGGCCGATGAGCGCGGTGGCGTCCTGGTCGGGGGCCGTCTCCGTTGTGACGACATACGAGGCGACGATGATGACGTTGTCCTGGATGTACGCGTAGTGGGTGTAGTGGGGGTAGGTCTCGTCGTAGTCGTCCGTGGTTTCCAGGTGAAGGCCCTGCTCGTCCACGACCAGGACAGCGGCCCCCCCGAGGGTCGTGGTCGACGCCGTCACCGAATCGACCGACCATTCCAGCCCCTCCGGGAGGGTGTAGCCGTATCCATCGGCGCACAGCCCGGCCTTGGCCTTCAGGTCGTCGACGTAGTCCTGGGCAGCCGACGACGATGGAA
>CAYTLH010000154.1:0-3248 GCA_964438525.1 uncultured Demequinaceae bacterium
TACGGCGGCAAGGGCGTGCTCAAGGCCGTCGCCAACACCAATACCGAGATCAAGGAGCTGGCGACCTCGAAGAAGTGGGCGTCGCTTGCCGAATTCGACGAGGCGATGATCGCCCTCGACGGCACCCCCAACAAGGGGAGGCTGGGCGCGAACGCCATCGTCGGCGTCTCCATGGCGACCGCCCGCGCCGTCGCGAGGAGCGGGCAGTTGTGGGACGTCCTCACCCCCGAGGGAGTGTCCCCCAAGCTCCCGGTCCCGCACTTCAACGTGCTCAACGGTGGCGCCCACGCCGCCAACCCCCTGGATTTCCAGGAGTTCATGATTGCCCCCGTCGGTTCCCCGAGCATCACCGAGGCCATCCGCGCGGGCGCCGCGGTCTACGCCAAGCTCCGCTCCCTCCTCAAGGACGCGGGCTTCTCGACCGGGCTCGGTGACGAGGGCGGTTTCGCCCCCGACCTCGCCAAGCCCGAAGAGGTCCTCACCCTCATCGTGAAGGCCATCGAGGGCGCGGGCTTCAAGCTCGGCAAGGACGGCATCGCCGTCGCCCTTGACCCCGCGGCGAGCGAGTTCTACAAGGACGGCGCCTACCACGTCGCCGGGGAGAAGCTCACGAGCGCGGACATGACCGAGCGGTACGCCGCTATGGTCAAGGAGTTCCACGTCTGGTCCATCGAGGACGGCCTCGCCGAGGGCGACTGGGACGGCTGGAAGGTCTTGACCGACGCGATCGGCGAGACGACCCAGCTCGTCGGGGACGACCTGTTCGTCACCAACCCGGCCATCATCAAGGAAGGCATCGAGAAGGGCGTCGCCAACGCCGCCCTCATCAAGCTCAACCAGATTGGGAGCGTCAGCGAGACCCTCGAGGCCATGCGCCTCTGCCGCGAGGCGGACTACGGCCAGATGGTGTCGCACCGTTCGGGCGAGACCGAGGACAGCTTCATCGCCGACCTCGCCGTCGCCACCGGGTGCGGTCAGATCAAGACCGGCGCCCCCGCCCGCGGGGAGCGCGTGGCCAAGTACAACAGGCTCATGGAGATCGAGGCGGCCACCCAACTGCCCTACGGCCTATAGCCGGCACGACGACAAGACGCCGCGCGATCACTCGCGCGGCGTCTTGCTTTGTCTCGACGAGAGAGGCTAGGCGGCCTTCGGGTCGGGTCCGTACTGGTTGGGACCGGGGGTGCCTTCGATGACCATGAGGATCAGGAAGATCAGCGACCCCACGTAGGGGATGAAGTTGACGAAGTAGTAAGCCCCGGACTTGTCTTGGTCGTGGAGCCGACGGACGGCGACCGCGATGGAGGGGATGAGCACCGCGAGGTAGAAGACCACGAGGAGCACCACACCGATGACGAACATGCCGGTCGTTTCACCGAAGTCGAAGGATGTCGCGCTGTATTCGAAGCCGCTCATCCCGGAGAACATGATGATGCTCAGGACGAGCCCCACGATGAAGGTGAACAATGCGAACCACCAGTACTCCGAGCGGCGGGCGCGGCCCGAAAAGTCTGCGTACTTCTCGACCAGGACAGTCTTGACTGACTCACCGAATGTCATGTTGAAGCCTTTCTCCTTTGAATAGGTGGGCGGCGCCCACAGGCCACAGCCTAGGGTAGCCGTCCGCGTGTGGCCAGGCGGACACTCACTCGACGGTGACGGCGGCGAGGAAGGGGGCCGACTCCTCTTCGTTGGAGACGAAGTCCAGGGTCTCGATCTTGGCCTCGGGTCGGGGGTTGTCCCACGAGTACTTGTAGAGCTGGATCGAATGGCCGAGGTCGCGCGTCCGCTCGTTGTCGCCCGTCCACGCCACCTCGGCGTCGTCCGGGAGCGGATCCCCCTCCATGAACCACCAGTCGAGGACGTGCAGACCGTACACGATCGGGATGGTTTCCGACTGACCGTCCGTGTAGTGAACCCGGTATTCCCCCACCTTGGTTCCCACCTCGTCGTGCCATGACGAGCAGTGGAGGAAGTGGATGATCTGTCCCGAGGCTTGGATCGGGATGCCCAGGATGGCCGGGGGAAAGTCCAGCGAGGTCTTCTCTTTGGAAATCTGTCCGGAGAGTTGAATGATCCCATTGACGTCGAACGGCACGCCCGCGAATTCACTAACCCCGTGGGGCATGGCGCCTAGGTCGTTGCCGGGTTTGTGATGGATCTCCTCGTCGAGGGTGTTCGTGTAGAAGCCAGAGAGATCGATCATGGTGAAGTCACCCATGGATTGAGTGTGGCACGAGGGTGCGGGTTGGGCCATCGGGGGTCACTTCCCCCAAGTGGATGATCGCCGTGCGGCCTCGTACACCTTTGTGGTCTGAATCTCGGTCAGGCCCTGTTCGACCTCGCAGAGGGCCCGGCGGATGTTCCAGTTCGTGGCGACCACGACATCCTTGGGTGAGCCGGCCCACCGGACCTCGGGACGGAAGAGGCCACCGTTGACGAGGGCGACGCAGGGGATGGCCTTGATCGGGATCCGGGTGGCTTTCGTCAGGACCTCGGAGACGCGCTCAGCCTGGCGACGAACCTGCTCGTACGTTCGGGTACGGGCGCCGCTGACGAAGATGCCGTAGGGGGTGACGGTCATCCAGGCCTTGGGGTAGTAGCGGGTGTTGACGACGACGACGCCGTCTCGGCCGATGAGGAGGTGGTCCACGTGCCCGCCCCCCGGAAGCGGGACGGAGTGGAGGACCTTCCATTGTCCCCGGCGTTCGGCCTTCTTCAGCGCGCGGGCCACCCTTTCCTCGCCCTTGGCGCTCTTGATCCATGGCTTGCCTTTGTCCAGGTGGAGGATATCCGGGGTTCGGGCGTACCTGGACTCGTACTTCCGGATCCGCTTCCACGTGGATTCCGCCCGGTGACGCGTCTCCGTGCCGGGGGTGTTGAGGGTGAGATCGGTCCACTGGGAATCCTGGCGGGCCTTTTCGCGGGCGGAAATCTCCTCGACATGCTCCAGGGCGTCTCGGTTCCCCTTGTACCAACGGGTGAGAGCCGCGGCGACCTCGGTGGCGTGCTCGATGGCCTCGATGGTGATCGTGCCGGTCTCAAGATCGAGGTATCCGAGTTCCTCGCCCTCGGAGGAGTTGGCGAGGAGCAGGTTCGGGGGATCCACCTTCTCGGGGTTGACGTTGATGTCGCCCATGGATCCATTGTGGCCGAGATTGTGTGTCGCGGGAAACCGTGTGTCCTAGGTAACTCCGCCCCAATGCTCCTCGATGAGGCCGTTGGCACCCGGATGATCCTGGGGGCGG
>CAYTLH010000155.1:0-11884 GCA_964438525.1 uncultured Demequinaceae bacterium
AGATCGGGGCGAAGCTGACAGCAGCGACTTCATCACGGTCAACCTCGGGCGACAAGCGAGTTTGAACCTCGTGTTCCAGTACGAATGGGATCCGTCCGCCCGATATGTGTCGGAGATCGTCACGAGATTGGAGGAGGGGGCGCGTCTGCGTTCCTTCGCGGTGACGCTCGGGGGAAGCGTCGTGCGTCTGAGCAACTCCGTCATCCTCGCGGGCGAGGGAGCCGAGGTCAACCTCTTCGGCTTGTATCTTGCGGGCGAGGGGCAGCACATCGAAAACAGGACCTTCATCGACCACGTCGCGCCCCGATGCCGATCGCGTGTGACCTACAAGGGCGCCCTCTCCGGGGCGACGGCACGGACGGTCTGGGTCGGGGACGTCCTCATCCGAGCCGAGGCAGAAGGAACGGACACCTATGAACTCAATCGGAATCTCATCCTCACCGATGGGGCGCGCGCCGATTCCGTTCCCAACCTGGAAATCGAGACCGGGGAAATCCTGGGCGCCGGCCACGCCTCGGCGACAGGTCGATTCGATGAGGAGCAGATGTTCTACCTTCGGTCTCGGGGGATACCCGAGCCCGAAGCAAGGAGGCTCATCGTTCACGGCTTCTTCGCCGACATCGTCCACGAGATGGGTGTGCCGCGAATCGAACGTCCCCTCATGAAGACGATCGAATCGAAGCTGGGGGTCGTCGATGACTGAACGAGTGGCGTGCCTGGTCTCCGACCTCGATCCGGGCTCGGTCGTTCGCGTCGACCTCGACCGCGACGACGGCGCCCCGGTGCCGGTCGCCGTTGTCCGGACGGCCGACGGGAGCGTGTACGCCATCGACGACACCTGTTCCCATGGGGAGTTCTCCCTATCCGAAGGCGAGGTCGAGGGCCGGGAGATCGAGTGCCAGGCACATGGCGCCCGATTCGATCTCGGCACCGGTCGCGCCACCGCCCTGCCCGCCATCGCCCCCATCCGAACGTATTCCATCCGAATCGAGGGGGAGGACGTCCTGGTCGACGTCGACGCCCCCGCCAGTAAGGAGGACGCATGAGCACCTCTTCCCACACCCTAGAGATTCGCGGACTCAAGGTCGGCGTCGAGACGAAGGAAGGCCTCTCGCCGATCCTCCGCGGGGTCGACCTGACCGTGAAATCCGGGCAGACCCACGCGATCATGGGGCCGAACGGGTCGGGAAAGTCCACCCTCGCCTATTCGATCGCCGGGCATCCCAAGTACATCGTCACGGACGGCACCGTCACCCTCGACGGCGAGGACGTCCTGGCCATGTCGATCGACGAGCGAGCCCGGGCGGGCCTGTTTCTCGCCATGCAGTATCCCGTCGAGGTGCCAGGGGTCAGCGTGTCGAATTTCTTGAGAACCGCGAAGACGGCCATCGACGGCGAGAGCCCCAGGCTGCGCGCCTGGATGAAGGACGTCAAAGACGCGATGGCGGGCCTCAAGATCGACCCGGCCTTCGCCGAAAGAAACGTCAACGAGGGCTTCAGCGGCGGGGAGAAGAAGCGCCACGAGATCCTCCAGATGGAATTGCTCGCCCCGCGGATCGCGATCCTCGACGAGACGGACTCCGGACTCGACATCGACGCCCTGAGGGTGGTCTCCGAGGGGGTCAATCGGGCCAAGGATGCGACGGGGTGCGGGGTGCTCCTCATCACCCACTACACGCGCATCCTCCGATACATCGACCCCGATTTCGTCCACGTCTTCGTCGATGGGGTGATTGTGGAGGAGGGCGGCCCCGAGTTGGCGGAGCGGCTCGAGGCGGAGGGGTACGACCGATTCCTCAAGGTCGGGTAGGAAGCGACGTGACCCTTCCCGACGTCCGCGGCGATTTCCCCATCCTCACCCGTCAGGCCAGGGGCGGGCGACGCCTGAACTATCTGGACTCGGCGGCGACCTCCCACCAGCCGGAACAGGTCCTCGAGGCCCAAGACGAATTCATCCGAGAGCATTACGGGGCCGTGGGTAGGGGGGCTCATCTCTTGGCCGAGGAGGCGACGGAAGCCGTCGACTCCGCGCGACAGGACATCGCCCGCTTCGTGGGGGCGGATGCGGGGGAAATCGTCTGGGCGGCAAACGCCACCTCGGCGATCAACCTCGTCGCCGCCGGAATAGGGGCCGCCTCCCAGGGGATCGGAGGGGTGGAAGCCGGCCGTTTTGCGCTGGCCGAGGGCGACGAAATCGTCGTCACCCAGACCGAGCACCACGCCAACCTCATCCCCTGGCAGATCCTCGCTCGCCGGGCCGGGGCGGCCCTACGCTGGATACCCCTCGACAACGACGGCCGGCTCGGGCTCGACGACCTGGCCGGCATCGTCGGCGAACGCACCAAGGTCGTGGCCTTCCAGCACGCGAGCAACGTCACCGGCGTGATCCACCCCGTCTCGACCATCGTGGAGAGGGCCCACGCCGTCGGCGCCCTGACCGTCCTCGACGCCTGCCAGTCCGTCCCGCACCTCCCCATCGATTTCCCCGCCCTCGGCGTGGACTTCGCGGCATTCTCCGCCCACAAGATGCTCGGCCCCACGGGCATCGGGGCTCTGTACGGTCGCAGGGAGCTTCTCGACGCCCTTCCTCCGGCCGTCTATGGAGGATCGACCGTCAAGACCGTCACCATGACCGAAACGACCTGGCTCGACGCCCCCGCGAAGTTCGAGGCCGGCTCCCAGCCCGTCGTCCAGGCCGTGGGCTTCGGCGCGGCGGTCCGGTACCTGTCGGACCTCGGACGGGAGGATACGGAGACCCGCGACCGGGATCTCGCCGAGAGGTTGCGGAGAGGGGTGTCGTCCATCGAAGGGGTGCGGCTCCTCGGCCCCATCGGCGGAGCGGACGAACCGGTGATCGGGCTGGCGGCCGTCCATGTCGAGGGGGTCCACCCTCACGACGTCGGTCAGGTCCTCGACGACGCCGGGATCGCGGTTCGGGTAGGCCACCACTGCGCCCAACCTCTCCACGTGCGTTTGGGCGTCCCCAGTTCCACCCGGGCCTCGACGCAGGTGTACACGACCGACGATGATATCGACGAGTTTCTCGAGGCCCTCGACGGGGTTCGGGGGTTCTTCAAGGCGGGGGGATCCTCGTGAGCGGCCTTGAGCAGATGTACCAGCAGGTGATCATCGACCACGCGCGCGAACGGCACGGACACGGCCTGGCCGATTCCCCGGGTCGTATGGGTGAGTCCTTCCAGGTGAACCCCGTCTGCGGGGACGAGGTACGCCTCCGGGTTGCGGTGGAGGGGGACCGGATCGCCTCCGTCACCTGGGAGGGGCACGGTTGCTCGATCTCCCAGGCATCCGTGTCCGTGCTCCACGACCTCATCGAGGGGAGGACCCTCCACGACGCCTCCGAGGTCGCGGCGGCCTTCCGGGCCCTCATGGACGCCCGGGGGGAACCTCCCGATTCGACGACGGAGAACCTCCTCGGGGACGGGGCGGCCTTCGCCGGCGTCGGACGATACCCCGCCAGGATCAAATGCGCCCTCCTTGGATGGATGGCGCTCAAAGACGCCCTCATTCAGGTCGAAAAGGAGAAGACATGAACGACGAGGCCACGACAGAGGGACAAGGCATCGCCGATCCCCCGGCGTCCTCAGGCGGGGAGACGGGGGCAGACGAGGAGGCTGTCAAGGAAGCTCTACACGCCGTCATCGACCCCGAACTCGGCATCAGCATCGTCGACCTCGGTCTGGTATACGGCATCCACCTCGAAGACGGCCGGGCGATGATCGACATGACTTTGACGAGCGCGGCCTGCCCCCTGACGGACGTCATCGAGGAAGAGGTCGCTGAGGCCCTTCGCGACCTGGTGACCGGTGTCCGGATCAATTGGGTGTGGATCCCTCCATGGGGCCCCGATCGCATCACCCCCGAGGGCCGAGACCAACTCCGGGCGCTCGGTTTCAACGTTTAACCATCCGTCCCCGATCCGGGGTCGTCAGTCGATCACGTTGAAGTAGTCGCAAGTGTTGGGAAGGCCCGAGCGGTATCCGGCCAGGAAGGCTTCGACCCGCTGCTCCGAGGTGCCGTGGGTGAATTGATCGGGGTCGGCGTATCCCTGGGAGGCCTCCATGATGCGGTCGTCGCCGACGGCCCGGGCCGCCTCGACGGCGTCGAGGATGTCCTCCTTGGTGAGAGGCTGGAGGTAGGGCGTCCCGTCGGGGCCCGGGGCAGAGGCCGCGTGGCTCGCCCAGACGCCCGCGAAGCAGTCCGCCATCAACTCGACCTGGACGCTGTCGGAGTCGGCCCCGCTCCCGCTCCGGTCGGCGACGTCGAACACCCCGGCGAGCTGCTGGATGTGGTGGCCGTACTCGTGGGCGACGACGTACATCTCGGCCAGCGGCCCGTCGCTCGAGCCGAACCGCTGGACGAGGACGTCGAAGAAGGTGACGTCGATGTAAATCGTCTGGTCGGGGGGGCAGTAAAACGGGCCGGTTTGCGAGGAGGCCGTCCCACAGGCCGTTGAGGTGACGTCGTCGAAGATGACGATGCCCGGATACTCGAAGTCGAAGCCCGCAGCCGGCGCTGCGGACGACCAGTAGGAGTCGAGCGAGTTGACGGTTCCGGCGACCCGGCAGTCCGAGTACTCGTTGGCGGCCTCGCCGGAATTACAACGGGACTCGAAATCGGCTTGCCTCTCGGGATCCGCCAACGTCACGCTCGATCCCGCATCGCCTCCTATTCCGAGCGCGGACAGGTCGACGCCGAGGAACATGCCGACGATCACGAGGATCAACCCGCCCAGTCCGCCTCCGATCGCCATGCCTGTAGCCCCCGTGGCACGGCCCCGTCTCTGGACTCGGCTGGGGTTCAGCCGGGCGTCATCTCTGAACGTCATCCCGTCCTCCTTCTCGGTTACTCAACGTTACTCCGGTGATGGGGGGATGTCCCGCTGTCCAGCGGGGAGGTTGTGTCGGGGGGGAGGGCCGTCCGCGAGCCCGCGTGCGGTGATGGCCTCCCCGACGCGGAGGGCCCACCCGAAGGTCCGAACCACCGCGGGAGTGAGGGTGGCCTTGGGGCGCCTCGACAGGCCCCTCGCCCGGGCGGCGTCCCGGGACTCCTCCAGGAGCGTCGTCACCTCCGGAATCGCCCGGACGGTCAGGGCGAACACCAGGCCGACGGAGTCGGGCGGCACCACCCTTCGGAGTGGTCGGGCAGCCGAGCCGATCAAGGCCACGGCGTCATCGAGCCGGGTCGAGGCCGTGACGGCCAGGGCGAGGCAGGCCACGGTCAGGAAATCGGCCGCGAGTTCCGCGGCCAGCGCCCCGTCCCCCCGCCACCACTGATAGACCCCGACGAGAGCCGCGAGGAGGGCCACCGGGAAGAGGCCCCGGAGCGTCGGACGGAGGGGCGGAAGGGCGCTCGCGAGCACCCCGAGGGAGGACACCAGCGCCACCAGGGTCCAACCCGGGCCTCGCACGAGGAAAATGCCGACGGCGGCGACGGCGAGACCGATGAACTTCACCCAGGCGGGAAGCGCGTGCAGGGGGGTACGACGGGGGCGGAAGGCCCCGAATCCGTCAAGCATCGTCCGCCCCCCTGGGCCTGGACATGAGCCTCCGATAGGCGTCGACCGCCTCGGCGGGGACGCCGTCGAAGACCACCCCACCCTCGTCGACGACCAGGGTTCGATCGGCGCGGATGGCGGCGTCGAGGTCGTGCGTGACCTCGATGACCTGGATCGGGAGTGCGTCGATGAGGGCGTCGACGTGGGCCCGCCACCGGAAGTCGAGCAGGGTGGTAGGTTCGTCGGCCACGAGGATTGCGGGGCCGACCGCGAGGACACCGGCGAGGGCGAGGAGCTGACGCTGACCCCCGGACAGGGAATGGACCGAGACGTGAGCCCGGTCGGCGAGCCCGATGTCGTCTAGGGCGGCGAGCGCCGCGGCCGTGCGGGCCTCCTTGCCCTTGACGGTGCGCCTCAAGGAGAGGGCCACGTCCTCGATGGCCGTCGGCATGATGAGCTGCGCCGAGGGGTCGGTGAAGAGGAATCCAACCTCGCGCCTCACCCGAGTGCCGTCCGCACGGGTGTCGAGCCCGTTGACGACGACGCTGCCCGTGCTGGGCAGCACGAGGCCGTTGACCAGCCTCACGAGCGTGGACTTTCCGGAACCGTTCGCCCCGATGACACTGACCCGATCCTCGGACAGGGTCAGTGTGGTGGGTTTGAGGATGACCGAACCCGAGGATGGCGCCTCCACGCCGGCGCCCGCGAATTCGATCATGTCGACGAGGCTAGCGCGCCTAGGCCGAACCCGGTGAACCGGCCTTGACCCCGAGGCATTCGTCGCTCTGAGGGGCCCGGCCGCCCCCGGAGGGAACGAGGATCTCGGGGTAGGCAGCATGGACGGCGGAGGCGACCGCGGCGGCCACAACGGCTTTGAGGATGTCCCCGGGGAGGAAAGGGGCGAGGGCGCTGAGGGTGTCATTGAACGATAGGGAGGCGCGCCAGCCGAAGTAGGCCCATCCGAGGACGGTGATGACGGCGAGGGCCCCGACGGTCGTCGCCACCAGAAAGCCAGCGAGACGCGTGTCCCAGGACACCGTCATCCGCTCGGCAATCCACCCCGTGACGAAGGCCGCAACCACGAACGAGATCAGGAATCCGGCCCGGGGTGTCGTCCAGACCTGGAGTCCGGCCCCATGCCCCGACCACACCGGAAGCCCTGCGGATCCGAGGGCCAGGTACACGAGCACGGCGACTGCCCCCCGGTAGGCCCCCAGGACGGAGCCGACCAGAAGGATCGCGAGGGTTTGGAGGGTGAGGGGCACGCCGGTCCCCAGCGGGTATCCGCCCCAGAGGGTGCTCGCGGCGATGAGGGCGGCCCCGACGGCGACGAGGGAGAGGGCGGAGCCCGTGGGGGTGTGTCTGATAGGCATGGTCCTCCTTCGGACGACCTCGACGATACCGCCCTACAATGGTCGCCGACGGTGAGTCCGGCCCTTTCTCCGTTTCTTGTCCACATCCGCCAACCGAACCCCCCGACATTGGAGAATCGCGTGATCGCCGCCAGAGACCTCGAGATTCGCGCCGGTCCCCGCCTTCTCCTCAGGTCCGCCGCCCTCCACGTCGGCGTGGGGGATCGCATCGGGCTTGTCGGGAGGAACGGTGCGGGGAAGACGACCCTGATCCGCATCCTCGCGGGTGAGGCCCCGCCGGCGGGAGGGGCCGTCACGGCCAAGGGGGGTGTCGCCTATCTGCCCCAGGATCCACGGACGGGCGATCCGGGGGGCGCGGCCCTGGATCGAATTCTCGAGCCCCGCGGCTTGGACTCCATCGTGGGGAAGATGCGGGAGGCGGAGGAGGGGATGGCCTCCCCGGACGCCGCCGTCCGGGATTCGGCACTCGACCGGTACCCCAGGCTGGAGGAGAGGTTCCGGCAGGCCGGGGGATACGCCGCGGAGAGCGAGGCCTTGCGGGTCTCCTCCAACCTCGGGCTGACGGAGGATACCCTCCGCCAGCCTTTGGGAACCTTGTCGGGGGGGCAGAGGAGGAGGGTGGAGCTCGCCAGGGTCCTGTTCAGCGGGGCCCAGACCCTGCTCCTGGACGAACCGACCAACCACCTGGATGCCCAGTCCATCGCCTGGCTTCGGGAATTCCTCCGCGCCTTTTCTGGGGGTTTCATTGTCGTCTCGCACGATGCCGACCTTCTGCGCGCCTCGGTCAACAAGATCTTTCACCTCGACGCCGACAGGGCCGAGGTCGACCAGTACAGCCTCGGGTGGGACGCGTACCTCAGGCAGAGGGAGGAGGACGAAAGGCGGAGGCACCGGGAAAGGGACAACGCCGAGCGGAAGGCGGAGGCGCTGATCGCGCAGGCCAATCGCATGCGTGCCAAGGCCACCAAGGCGGTCGCGGCCCAGGTCATGCTCAAGAGGGCGGAGAGGCTGGTCGGCGGGCTCGAGGCGGAGAGTCGGCGGGGGCGAGTCGCGGCCCTGAGGTTCCCCACGCCCGAACCGTGCGGAAAGACGCCCCTCACGGCCTCGAAGCTGAGCAAGTCGTACGGGTCGACCGAGGTGTTCACGGACGTCGACATCGTCATCGACCGGGGGGCCAAGGTCGTCGTCTTGGGATTGAACGGGGCGGGAAAGACGACCCTGCTCACCATCCTCGCCCGGATCGGGACGCCGGACACGGGGGCGGTCGAGCCCGGCCATGGCCTCAGGCTCGGGTATTACGCACAGGAGCACGAGACGCTCGACCCCGGGGATACCGTGCTCGAGTCCCTGCGGGCGTCCGCCCCTGATCTGCCCGATGCCGAGGTCCGCTCGATCCTGGGGTCGTTCCTCTTCTCGGGGGACGACGTGTCCAAGACGGTCGGCGTGCTTTCGGGCGGGGAGAAGACCAGGCTGGCCCTCGCCACCCTCGTGGCATCGGGGGCCAACGTCCTGTTGCTGGACGAACCCACCAACAACCTGGACCCGTTGAGCCGCGACGAGATCCTCAAGGCCCTGGGCTCCTACGAGGGGGCGGTGGTCCTGGTCACCCACGACGAAGGGGCCGTCGACGCCCTCGACCCCGACAGGGTCCTCCTCCTGCCCGACGGGGTGGAGGACTACTGGTCCGACCAGTACCGAGACCTCGTCGCCCTCACGTAGGAATAAAACGAAAACGAGAGCCGGCCCTGGGGCCGACCCTCGTCTCGTGGAGTCGGGTTAAGCGTCCGAGTCTGACTCGGGTTCCGTCGCTTCCTCATCGTCCGATTCGTCGATGAGGGTGTAGGAGCGGAGGTAGAAGCGCTGATACGCCACGCCCCCCACATCGGGACAGCCGTCGGTCTGGAGGGTGTACTCCGCGACGATGGGGGCGAGCCCGCTCGGGGTGTCGAGCGCTTTCTTCACATCGATCTCGGCGTACCAGACGGCGTCCGTGAGTTGGGACCTCTCGGGGCCCTGCCAGAGGGTGATCGCCCCGGTCGATTGTCTCTTGACCAGGAGGTACTCCTCACCGTCCTCGGAGGAGGCGATGTAGTACTCGTTGACCAGGCCCCTGAACTCGAGGGGGACGTCATTGGCTTCGAGGTAGGCCTCGACGGTGTTCAGGCGGGTCACCGTGAAGGTTCCCCGTTCGGACACGAAGTAGGTCTTCTTCAGGTCCAGGTAATCGGTGAACGGTGCGTCCCTGCCCAGCCCGTAGAGGTAGTCCATGAGCTCTTCTTTGATGGGGGTGAGGTCGTCTGGGGTCTCGATCCCGTACTGCTCGTCGAATGCCGGGTGGGTGTATTCCCAGAGGATGCCGACGCTGTCCAGAGCGCGTTCGCGGCGCAGCCGCTCCTTGGCCCGGTCTTCCTCGGTTGGGAACTCGTCGGGGTCCATATAGGCGTCGACGGGGGTCTCCGGGTTCATGATTTCAAAGGAGACCGCCTTGGCGAGGCTCATGGCCTGGGAACGGGACTCGAACTGGTTGTACTTGATCGGGTACGCGCAGGTGGGGTCGCCGTTCTCGTCGAAGAGGGCGGTCTTGGAGGGGGCGTAGAACGGGTCGCCGTTGTCCCACCATCCTTCGATGTACATGCCCTCGGAACTGGTGCAGCCGGACAGGACGAGGCCGGCCGTCAGGCTCACAGCCCCGAGCCAGGCCACCCGGCCGAGCCTGCGGGCCCTCTTCGGCGCACCCGTGCCGGCCACGGGCGTCACGTCGTTGGTCATGATGCGTACTTCCTTTCGCGCCGAAGCGCCTCCTCACGGATGACTAGCCACACCCTACCAACATTCCCACCTGATCGACGCAAGAACCGGGGGCATGGACACCTCGCCCGAAGCGCGGTAGTGGGTCGGTGTGAGCGTTCGAGGGGCGGGAACACTTAGTCGCAGAGATTGGCAATTTCGTCGACGCAGTGCTCCGGTGCGCCGCCCACCATTGTGAGCATCACCGTCGAGTCGAGAAGCAGCTCCGGGTCGACCATGGTCGGGTCGTCGCTCCAGATCGTCAGGTCGGCGAGTTTCCCGGGCTCGAGGGTCCCGAGCTGGGCCTCGCGTCGAAGGGCGTACGCGCCGCCGACCGTCATGGTGCGCAGCGCCTCGTCCATCGAGAGGGATCCCTGAAGCTGGGTCGCGGAAGGCTCACATATCGTGCCGTCGTCCGCTCGCTCCTCGCGCGAGGTGAATCCCATCAGCGACCGCGCGGGCGAGGGATCGGGAAACAGGGGAAGCAGGGCGTCGGAGGCCCAGCCGAATCGCGTCTCGGGGTTCCCATCGAGTAGCCGCCGCCAGTTCCATTCCTTCTCGAAAGCGGCCTCGCCCTGGGTTTCGATCAACTCGGCGAAGGTGCAGGTGGGGTACGCGCCGAAGATCGTACCCGTGAGCCCGAGATCGTCGTAGCGGGTCGCGAACGACGGATCGACGATGGTGTTGTGCTCGATCCGATGCCGCAGCGGATTACCGCCTTCGCCGAGGACCTGCTCGTAGGCGGTGAGTACCTGGTCGATGGCCCGATCCCCCAGGGCGTGCACGGCGATCTGATACCCCTCCGCATCGAGCCTGTCGATCTCGGATACGAGCTGGTCGTCGGAGAACCACAGGTCCCCGTACGGGCTGCCGTCGGGCCGGGTGCCCGCGGGCACGCCGCAGCTGCCACCGTCGGCGTAGAGTTTCACCCCCGCGATCCTCAGCATGGCGCCGGGATCCTCGGTCGGGGAGTGCTGGCGATACCAGTCTCCCTGGGCCTCCCCGCAGGCGTTCCAGACAGTCAGATAGGCGTCCCAGCGGACCCGGAGTTCACCTGCGGCCTCCCACCCCCGCATCTGGGCCAGGAGCTCGGGCCCGACGGCGAGCTCCGCCGCCGTGGTCACGCCCATGGAGAGGATCCAGTCCTGCAACTCCTGTACATCGCCCTCGAACAGGCCGGCATAGTGCGCGTGCGCGTCTATGAATCCGGGCATGAGGGTGCCGCCGTCGAGGTCGACGATCCTCGTGGATTCGTCCGCGAGGGCGAGGATCTCGGCGTCGCCTCCGACCGCCGCTATCTCGTCGCCGGAGACGGCGATGGCCTCCGCCCGGGGAAGGCCGGGATCCATCGTCAGGACGGTTCCGTTGTGAAAGATCCAATCCGCGACCGCGTCGGGCGAATCGGAGGCCACGGGTGTGTTGCCCGCGTTTGTCCCGTCATCGCCCGAGCAGGCCGAAAGCAGGAGCGAACTGGAGACGACCGCGACTCCCGCCAACGCGAACCTTAGGCTCCTCATGGGGGTCTCCCGTGACCACTGTCCGCGGTATTCACGGACCATTCGAGTCTGGCTGGCGACCATTCCATAGGGCAGGTCGAAGAGTCACCAAGACCCTCCGCAGTCCCATCGCCGCCGACCACCGATCAGGCGTCGGCCGCGAGCAGTTCGTTGACCTTGGCCATGACCTCGAAGGCGTCGGCGACGTAGAGTACGTCGGCCTTGCCCTGGGCCCAGCCGCAGGTCTCGTCGAGGTTGATCGCCCGGCGTTCGGAGATGAAGCGCCAGCCGACGACGTGCGGCTCCTCGCCGTGGCAGCAGGTCGCGAGTCCCTTGCGGTGGCGCGGCGTCGAACCGGTCTGGCCGATCTGGTTGAGGTGACTCATGAACGACATGACCTCGGCACCCTCGGAGCCCTGGTCGACGAGCGACTTGCTGCTGCCGAGCGAAGCGCGGGCGAGCTCGAGGAATCCGAGGACCAGGCCCTCGGCGTCCTTGACGTGTGTCGCACCGTCCTTCTGCTTCTTGGTCCAGCCAGCGCCAGCGACCAGCAGGGTTTCGGCGTCGGGGCGGATGGTCTGGGCCTCGGTGGCGGCGGCTTCGATCCCCGTCACCTGCGTGCGAAGCTCCGCCTGAGGGAGGTCAACCGCCACGTCTTCGAGGTTGGCCTTGCCGGACCCGGCCGGCGCGGGCTCGAATGCGCCGGGGCTCGT
>CAYTLH010000156.1:0-2936 GCA_964438525.1 uncultured Demequinaceae bacterium
TCTTCCGGACAGGATCCGGGAGGCGGGCCGGTACGAGGTGGTCCGAACCGAGGGGCGTTACCACGCCGATATGGAGGTCGTCCGCTCGTCGGCGGCCCGGATCGACAGTCCGCCGGCCAAGCCCACCAAGCGTCGTAAGGCCCTCGCTCCGCGCCAGGCCAAGGCATCCATCAAGGCTTTAGGAGGCTCCGTCATGTCCCGTCCCGCCGCCCCGCTCGACCGGGCCGCCACCATCGCCCAGCGCCAGATGGTCGCCATGCAGCGCGATTACGACCGGATCCGATCCCGGCGAAAGGCCCAGGCCCGGAGGCGGGCCACCGTCGGGATGGTGTTTCTCTTCGGGGCTTCCGCGGCGTGGGGATTCGTGGCCGCGTCGGCCTGGCCGTTGTGGTCGGCCGTGGCGGCGTCGACGGCGTGCGGGGGGGTCGCGGTCGCGGGGCGACGGGCCGTCCGGGCGCAGAAGAAGGCGGACTCGAGGCTCGTGCCGGTGGCGCTGGAGGTGGAGGCCGCCGCCACCGCCACCGCCGCGTTGCAGCGCCTGGCCGTCGAGAGGGCCGCCGGGCACGAGGCCCGGCCGTCGGATGTCGAGACCCAGGCCATCGAGATCGTCACCCACGGGCCGCCCTTGCCCGAGGCCGTGCCCGTCCCATCCGTCGCCCCGCCCCAGAAGGCCGAGGAAGCGGGCTGGACGCCCGGGATGCTGCCCATCCCGACGTACACCCTGAAGCCCGCCGCGAAGGTCCAGACGCCCCGGCCCATCACCGACGAGGACCTAGCCGCGGGGACGAAGGCGGCGGAGGCGGCCGTACGGGCACGCGACACCGAGGCGGAGGGTGCGGCGCCCGAGCGGGCGCCCGAACCGGAGGCCTCGACTCAGACGCTCGAGGACATCCTCATGAGGCGTCGGAGGGTGAGCGCGTAGGGGATCACGTCGCCGGTGACAATGGTCGGAATGGTACCCTGGTAGCCGCCTTTGGGGCTGTAGCGCAATTGGTAGCGCACCTCGGTCGCATCGAGGGGGTTAGGGGTTCGAGTCCCCTCAGCTCCACTCTGTGGCCCTCGTCCCTTCCGGACCTACACCCAATTCATCCACGTCCAGTTGGATGGGTTGAGGTCGGGTGTGTGGACGTGCCAGTAGTCGTAGGGGATCCATTGGCCGGTCCATAGGGGGAGGTAGAACCCGGCGACGATGACCGTCAGCGCGACGAAGGCGCCCACGATCAGAGCCCCCCGTCGGGACAGCCCGCCCTTGAGCCGGGGCGGTTGGGCGATGCGCCTGAGCGCCCAGACCAGGGCGAGAACAACCCAGGGCGAGAAGGCCACCGAGTAGAACGTGAACATCACCCGGTCCCAGTAGAACATCCAGGGCACCCATCCCGCGAGCGTCCCGATGACGACGGTCGCCGCCAGCAGGTCGAGTCGGTCCGCCAAGCGCGCGAGGGCATAGATCGACACCGCCACCCCGGCGAGCCCCAGGAGGGGGCCACCAAAGATGAAGGCCAAGAGCGTCCCGACGGTGGCGCACGTCGCGAAAGGATCGAACCGTCTGAGCAATCGGGCGACGGCGTAGAAGAAGGCCGCGGCCCCGGCCCACCACAGGAGAGGATTTCCCAGGGCGATGGTCTCCGCCACGTACTTCTCCGTGCTCGGCGGATCCCCCTCACCGGCTTCGATGGTTTCCCAGTAGAAGGCCGTTGGCCGGACCTGGAGGATGAATCCCCAGGGACGGGCCGCATAACTGTGCTCGACCCCGTTGGACCGCGTCAACTGGGTGTGAAAATCCCACATCTTCTGGTGGTAGGCGACGAAGGAGCGGGCGTCCTCGGGCAGCCAGCCGATGCCCTTGTCCGGGTGGTCCTCAGCCCAGTGTCGCGCGTAGCCCTCGTCGTTCGCGAACCACGACGCGTACGAGGCCACGTAGGTCGCGGGCAGGAGCACTCCCGCCGCCACGACGAGGGGGCAGGCCAGGCGTAGGAAGGACACGAGTGGGCGGTGGTAGGCGTTCACCTTCTTACGGTCGGAGACCTCCCAGAGGAAGGCCAGGGCGAGGAAGGCGACGGCGAAGTACAGCCCCGACCATTTAGTCCCTATCGCTAGGCCCAGGGAGACGATCGCGGCGAGCCGGTACCACCGGACGCCGGATCGCCCGAACCCGGGGATCGGGTCGGCCTTCTTCAGTTTGAGCCTCTCTCGTTCTCGGGCGGCCCACTCCTGAAGTCTTCGTCGGTTCCGTCGTCTGTCGAGCAGCAGCAGGCCGAAGGCGACGACGACGAAGAACGTCAGGAAGACGTCGAGGAGGGCCGTCCGGGAGAGGACGAGGTGTTCCCCGTCGACCGCGAGAAACACGCCAGCCACGCCTCCCCACACGACGGAGCGGAAGAGGTGGTGGGCGATCAGCGCGACCAGCACCACCGTGATCGTGCCCAGGAGGGCGGCGGAGAACCTCCAGCCGAACGGGGTCGGGCCGAAGATCTTCATGCCCCCCGCGATCAGCCACTTGCCCAGGGGCGGATGGACGACGAAGTCGGGCGAGTCCCCTAGGCCGGAATAGTCACCCTGGGCGAAGGCTTGGTGCTCACCCGTCCACTTGCCCTCGTACCCCTTCTCCAGCAGGGAATAGGCGCCCCTGGCGTAGTACAACTCGTCGAAGACGAGGGTCGTCGGATGAGACAGTCCGACGAAGCGGAGGATCCCGGCGAGGGCCCCCACGCCCGTGAGCATGAGCGCCAACCGGAACCGGTAGATCCTGAGGAGCACGAGGGATAGCCTAGCGAGGCATCGGCCCCCGACGGGAACGGGACATCCCCTACAGTGGGCCTATGCTTCCGGCGGTTCGGGTGGTGGTGGCCGCCCTCGCCGCCATGGCGGTGAGTGCGGTGGGGGCGGTCGCGTCCGCCCTGGCGGCGCCGGGGGGCCCCGACCCCGCCCTGCTGGTG
>CAYTLH010000157.1:0-2526 GCA_964438525.1 uncultured Demequinaceae bacterium
TAACCCCGCGGGGGGTGTTCTTCCGGAAGCTCGCCGGTGATAGCCGGGTCGATGCCTGTTCGGACAGTGTATCGGGAGCCGGAGCCTCCGCGATGCCTCCAAACTGCACACGTCGCGTCACGTTCCGATAACGAACCGAGGAAGTCCCGAGGCCCGGGAGAAGCCTGCTGAGAGGCTTTCCGTCATGAATCGTTCCCTCATTCGCAAGCACGTCCCCCAGACCGTCGTTCTGATCACAGCCACGCTGCTGATCCATTCCGGATGTTCGTCCGTCGACTCATCCTCTGGGAATGCGGGAGCCTTCCCTGCCACACCGACGGTTTCGAACGGCCTCGCGCCCGTGGACCAGATGCTCGTCGCGATCGATTCGGGCGACGTCGTCGCGGTGGCGACCCTTCTCGATGCCGGCTACGGACTAGAGGCGTCGCTGAATCCGGGACTCGAGGGCGGGCCGACCGCATTGCACCGGGCTGCCTCCATGGCACAGGTCGACATCGTCTCGATCCTCCTCGATGCCGGGGCTTCGGTCGACGCGCGCACCAGCGGGATGACCCCCCTCATGCTTGCCATGTCCACGGCCGACGGCGCGACCGTCCAAGCCCTGCTCGAGGGCGGCGCCGACCCGACGCTCACCAACCCGCGCCTCTATGGGTGCACACCGTTGCACTACGCCGCCCGCGACAACAACACGGACACCGCGAATGCCCTCCTTGACTGGGGCGTCGATCCCAATGCGCCTGACAACGACGGCAGCACGCCCCTCCATTGGGCGGCCGGCGAGGGCAACACCGAGGTGGCCCTTCTCTTGATCGAACGCGGGGCGGACCCGACTCTTCGCAACGTCGTGGAGAAGGCCCCGTCGGACGATGCACACGACATGGGCTTCCCCGAGCTCGGTGATGCGCTGTCCGAGTTCGCTGGCAACGCGTAGCACGAGAATCCAAGCCGTATTCACCATGAACAGATCCCGCCAACCGCCGTTGTACCTCCCTCTTCTCCTCTTGTTGTGCGGGGCACTGTGCGCCTGCACCCCATCGGACGCGGGAATGTCGACCTCCTTCCCCTCTGGGGTGTCGTCACCGGTGACCCCCGAGTCCCGGATGCTGAAGGCCATCGACTCTGGCGACGTAGACGCCGTCGAAGCCCTCCTCGCGAACGGAATATCCGCGGACCTCGAGTTGGGAACAGGCAGCCTCGTCTTCACCCCGCTCCACCGGGCCGCCGTGAGAAACTCGGCGACGATCATTGACCTCCTCGTCGACGCCGGAGCTGACATCGAAGCTTGGGCAAACGGGGTGACCCCGCTGATGATCGCCGCCATGATCGAAGCCGCGGGAGGGCACGAGTAAACGAGTATTCCCACCCTCCGGGGAATACTCGTACAACTGCGGGTGTTACCCACGTCACACGCCGTATGGAATACCCAGGAGGGTATTGTGACACTCTCACTCCGGACCCCTATCGCCATCGGAACGATTGCGCTCGCGACCACATTAACCGCCTGCTCGGCGACGCCCGCCGCCTCCCCGAGCCCATCTCCCTCGGAATCGGTTTCAGCGTCCCCCTTGGCTTCTGATCTGCCGTCGCCCAGCCCATCCCCCACCCCCATCGAACTCCGAGGCGCGGCCACCGCTTCCGTCATCGACCGCCTCGTCATCCAGGACGGCCTCGACCTGCCCTGGGATGCCGCCTGGGCCCCCGACGGAACCATGCTCGTGACCATGCGTGACGAGGCCCGCATCCTCCGCTACAAGGACGGAGAGTCCGATTACCTCGTCGGCGACGGGGCTGATTACCTGGCCGGCAACGTTGACAACAGAAGCGAGGCAGGCCTCCTCGGGATCGCCCTCCTCCCGTCGAACCCCAACATCGTTTACCTGTACATCACCCGAGACGACGGCAACGCCGTCGTTCGGATGCAGTGGTTCGGTCAAACCCTCAGTGCCCCGACGCCCGTCGTCACCGGGATTCCGAAAGCCTCCTACCACGACGGAGGACGTATCCGCTTCGGCCCCGACGGCTACTTGTACATCACGACGGGAGACGCGGGAAACAAGCCCCTCGCTCAGAACCTCAATTCTCTCGCCGGGAAGATCCTCCGGGTGGTGGCGAACGGAACGGACGAAGACGGACAACCTGCCCCGGACAACCCCTTCGGTACCCTCGTGTGGACCTACGGGCACCGCAACCCCCAGGGGATCGGCTGGGCCGACGACGGCCGGATGTTCTCCAGCGAACTCGGTTGGAACACCCAGGACGAACTCAACCTCATCGAGCCGGGGAACAACTACGGATGGCCCATCAAGGAGGGCTTCGTCGGCGCCCCCTCGGGTATACAACCTGGAGAAACCGCCGGCGGCTACACCTACCCCCTCGTGACATGGAAGACGAGTGAGGCCTCCCCCTCCGGGATAGCCGTTACGGATGAGGCCGTCTACGTCGGCGCCCTCCGGGGCCAAAGGGTCTGGCGGGTCCCCCTGACCCCCGATGGGGTCGGCTCCCCGCATGTCCTGCTCAACGACCTGG
>CAYTLH010000158.1:0-8095 GCA_964438525.1 uncultured Demequinaceae bacterium
CCGGAAGAGCATAGACCAGAACCAGACCCAACGCCGCAATCGCGAGAAGCCCCACCGGTGGCATATCCCGACGGTACGTCAGGCCCTCGGCTCACCCCGGGAAGGCCGCGGCGTGTCAGGCGAGTTGGCCCCGCGGCCTCCCGACCTTCAGGGCCTCCCATACCTCTCCGACCCGCTTCTCCTCCACCGTCAGGGCGAAGGTTCGGTGGTCCCGCCAACCGCCGTCGACGTACAGATACCGCCTCTTGACCCCCTCGTCGCGGAAACCCAGCTTGTCGGCCACCCTCAGGCTCGCGGTGTTTTCCGGGCGGGCCGCGATCTCGATCCGGTGAAGCCCCAGGTCAAACGCCGACTGGGTGAGCAACGCCGCGGCGATGGGCACGATTCCGCGACCCGTGTGCCCCTCGTCGATCCAGTACCCGAGCGATCCCGTCCTCGCCGACCCCCACTGGATGCCCGTCACGCAGACCCGGCCGATGAGCCTCCCGTGAACGACGATGACCATATTGAAGGACCGCCCCCGCTTCCGCAGGCGCCGGTCCCGGCGCACTAGGGCCCTGAATCCCATCGAACTCGGCATTCGACCGGGCGGCTCGGTCGCCTCCCACGGCCTCAGCCAGGCGCGGTTCCGCTCCCGAAGATCGAGCCAGGCCTCCTCATCCCCCCGCTGAAGCGCGCGGACGACCACGTCCCCCGAGACGAGGGTCTTGGGCCGCGCCCACGCCATCGCTCAGTCGTCCCACAGGAGGTAAAGGACGCTGTCCTCGGCCCCCACCTCGGTCGTGTCCTCGGGGATGATGGCCAGCCCGTTGGCCCGGACGATGTCGACGAGGGAGGGTTGCCAGGGGTTGCCGATGGGCGTGACGGTCGCATCCCGCATCCGAGGGCGGGTGACCTGGACCGGGACCGCCTGGAGCACCCCAGGCGGGGACTCCCACCCGTCGGTCGCCTTCGCCCGGAACCGGTGACGATCCTTCTCCGGGTAGGCCGACATCGTCCTCAGGACCGGACGGACGTACAGCTCGAAGGCGACGATGGCCGCCGCGGGGTGGCCGGGTAGGGCAATGACGGGGATGGACGGCCCCGTTCCGCCCGAGTCGATCGCCCCGTATCCGTGACGACGGCCGGGCATCATGGCGACCTGGACCACGTCGAAGGTCCCGAGATCCGCGAGCACCTCGGGAAGGGTGTCGCCGGTCGCCCCGCTCAACCCGCCCGTCGTCAGGATGAGGTCTGCCCGGACGACCTGGTCCTCGATCGTCGTCCTCACGAGCGGCCGATCGTCCTGGACGGCACCGACCCTGAAGGCCCGGGCCCCCGCCTCGGCGACCATGACCGCCAAGGTGTGGGAGTTCGATTCCGGGACCCCGGCGTCCCTCAACTTCGATCCGGGATCGCTGAGCTCGTTCCCCACCGACAGGACGACGACCCTGGGGGTGGGGTGCACGCTCAGCCGACGCCGCCCCAACCCGGCCGCGAGCCCCAACTGCCGGGCCCCCAAGCGGGTCCCCGCAGGGATGAGCACCTGACCGGCCTGGGCATCCGTCGCCTGAGTCCGGATGTTCGCCCCCGCCTTCACGGCAGCCGCGATCGATACCTTCGCCACGCCGGCGTCCGTCGCCCCGACCGGGACGATCGCATCGGCGCCCGTGGGGATGGGAGCCCCCGAGACGATCCTGGCCGCGGCCTTGGGAACGTGCCGACCCGGCCCTCGGGCGCCCCAGGCCACGTCGTGGGAGACGGGAAGGCTGACGGGGGTCTTCTCCGTGGCCTGCGCTATGTCGGACGCGACGACCGCATAGCCGTCGCAGGTGGCGACGGACGTCGTCGGGATCGGGCCGTCGGCGACCAGGTCCTCCGCCAGGATCGACCCCGCCGCGTCGGCGACGAGCACCTCGATGGCGGGGATCGTCTCGATACCCTTGAGGAGCCGTCCGCGATAGTGCGCGAGTGTCACCTTGACCATCTAGCCCTCCTTTCCGCTTTCGACGAAGGCGCCAAGCCACCGCCGGAACTCCGGACCCATATCCGGCCGATCGGCCGCTATTTCGACGGTCGCTTGAAGGTATCCGAGCTTGTCGCCCGTGTCGTACCGTCGACCGCGGAAAACCACCCCGAGCACCCCGCCCCCGTCCTCGGCCGGCATCCGGGCGATCCGGTCGACGGCGTCGGTGAGTTGGATCTCGCCCCTCTGGTCGGGGGAAACCTGACGAAGGACCTCGAAGACCTCGGGGGTGAAGATGTATCGTCCGATGATGGCGAGGTTGCTGTACTCCTCCCCCGGGGAAGGTTTCTCGTTGACCCTGGAAACGGTGTGAATCTCGACGTCGGAGGGGATCCTAGGGTCGGAAGCAGCCCCGGGCACCTCCTCGATGGCCAAGGGGGTGGGGTCGGCGGATCCGTACGCCCGTACCTGCTCAGGGGCCACCTCCAGAAGGAGGATGACGGACTTCCCGGTGAGTTCGTGGAGGGCGACCATCGTGCCCAGGGCTGGGTCGCGCTCGTCGCAGAAGTCGTCCGCGAGGAGGACGGCGAAGGGTTCCCCGCCGACGAAGTCCTCCGCGACGGAGACGGCGTGGCCAAGCCCCCCCGGCTCATCCTGGACGAGATAGGAGAACGGACCCAGGTCCCCCACCCTCGTCACCTCCGCGAGCCTCTCCTCGTCACCCTTCTCCTTGAGGAAGGCCTCGAGGGCGGGATCGGGGGAGAAGTGCGCGCCGATCGCCTCCTTCCCCTCTCCGACGACGAGGGCGAGATCCGTCAAACCCGCCGCCAGAGCCTCCTCGACCACATACTGGATCGCCGGGCGGTCGACGACGGGGATCATCTCCTTGGGCACCGCCTTGCTGGCGGGCAGGAAGCGTGTCCCCTTGCCCGCGGCGGGGATCACGGCCTTGTGAATCTCCATGCCACGAGACTAGCGTCGCTTCACCCCTAGCGAACCCCCTGGCCTCAGGGACGTTTTCCGGGGAGAATGGTGCCATGCCCCTTTCCTCGGTCATTCCCGCCTGGGTTGACGCGGAGGCTCTCGACGATGCCAAGGCCTCCTTGAGGGCCGTCGTTGCGGACAGGCGATCCAAGAGAGGCAGCCAGAAACGGGACGCCGCCGCCCTCGCCATCTCCGATCGTCTTCTCTCGCTCCCCGAACTCGACGGGGTTGAATGCGTGTCCATATACGCCTCCATGTCCGACGAACCCGGCACCCTCCCGACCATCGAGGCGCTCGCCTCGCGGGGGGTGCGATTGCTTCTTCCCGTGCTCGGGGAGGGCCTGACGAGATGCTGGGGGGAGTACGCCGGGATGGCAGACCTCGTCGAAAGGGCCCCCGGGCGCCCACCCGAACCCTCAGGGGACACCCTCCCCCAAGAGGCGATAGCCGACGCCAACGTCATCATCGCCCCGGCCATGGCCGTCGACGGCACGGGGACGCGCCTCGGCCAGGGGGGTGGCTGGTACGACCGCGTCCTGAAAAGGGCCCGACCGGATGCCCTCATCGTCGCGGTCACCTTTCCGGATGAGGTTATTCTCAAGGGCAGGGCCCTTCCCCGGGCAAGCCATGACGTCCGCGTCCACGCGGTGGTCACACCCGAGGGCGTAACCCGATTCACCCGGTAACACCCGATCCGACCGACGCGAGCGAGCATGCCGACCTACACCTATACGTGCCGAGACTGCGACCACCGATTCGACGCGGTGCAGTCCATCTTCGACGCCTCCCTGTCCTCCTGTCCCCGCTGCGAGGGATCGCTCCGGAAGGTTTATGAGCCCGTGGGCGTGGCCTTCAAGGGGTCGGGTTTCTACCGCACGGACTCGAGGACCAAGACGAAGGCCTCGGCGTCGTCCCCGTCGTCGTCTACGCAGTCATCCACGCAGTCGTCCACGCCGACCTCTCCCGAAAAGGCCTCCTCGGAATAGTCCCGGCAGCGCCTACCAGTGGGGCGGACGATCACCTTTGATGTCGTCGTCCCTGCCCCCCGGCTCGGAATCGCCCCATCCGACGTCGGTGTCGTCTTTCGAGCGGTCCGGGACGAGTCCTCCCGGGTCGAGACTTGGCTCGGGTGCGGAAAGCGACTCGGATGGAGCCTCCGGTTCTGGTTCCGGGGTCCTCGTCTCCAGACCGAACACGGCCCTCACCTGATCGGCCGCCGCTTCGGGATCCATGAAGACGTCGAGGGTGAAGAGGGGCACGACGGTCCACCCGAGCGCCTCCAGGCGGGCCCTTTGCCACCTGACCTGATCCCTCAAGCTGGTCTTCGTCGTGGGGGGTTCCTCGTCGGTGACGATCGCGACCCAGGGCTCCTCCCCCCGACGCCCGACCACGAGCGGGATGGTGTCCCCCCCGGCCCCGTAGCGCTGACGAACCTCCAACGCGTCCCTCAGCCGGCGGGCGAGGTCGGTAAAAAGCCAGCTTCCCTCTGCACCCCGGAGGGGCAGGGGCCCCGTTTCGGACATGGCGACCAGGTCCGCGAAGGCGTCGATGCCGTGCCCGGGACTCCCCTGGCCCGTGGCCCAGCCGAGGTATTTCTGGGGAAGCGAGGTCACGACGACGAGATCCCTTCGGCCGGCGACGATGGCCTGGCGAAGGGCGGCGCCCCCGAGGGCCGTGGACAACACCCCGAGCCTCTCCGGATATTCCCCCCGGGTGTCGGGCCCGTATCCCAGCGAAAGGACGACGACGTCGGCCTCGACCCCGGCGGCCCTGCCCAGGGTGAAGACGGGGACGTCGCGGTGCTGTCCGCCGTCCCAGTCTTCGAGTGCCTCGCGGATGCGCACGGCGTGGGCGTCGTTGGCCGCGATGACCGCCCTGCTGTCCCCTGCCCGCTCCGCCACCTTGACGCACACCGTGGCCACCTCCGCCGGGGTCGTCTCCACCCCGACGGTGCCCGGCGCGGGGGCCGCGATGCCGTCCACGGCCACAAACTCGAACGTCCCTCCCCCTTGAGCCGCCGGCAGCGCCTCGAGCTCCGGCCCGTAGCCGAACTCGGACAGCACCGCCGTGACCCTGGGATCCCTGGGCTCGGGCCTGGCGTGGAGGACGAGCGACGGCAGAACCTCGGTGAGGGCCGGGATGGCTCCCCTCGTCGCGGTATGGGCGTCCCCGAGCGCGACCACCTGGGTCGAACGGGACAGGGCGGGGACCAATTCGGCGAAGGACGCCGACTCGATCCCGAGGAGGACGACCGTGTCGATCACCCTCTCGGGTGGGATGAGATCGGAGGCCTGATCGGTCGAACACAGGACCACAGGCCTCAAGGCCCCGACCAATTCGGGGAACCGCGCCCACAGGTCTCGGAAGGGGCCGTCCCCACCCTCGACGAGCGTCGCGAAGAGGTCCCTGGCGTCGTCCTGCCGCTGGGCGATCGTCAGCCGGCGTCGCTCCCCCGCGGCCCGCATGAGGGGATGGACCCTCATCTCCCCGAACTGCCGGTCGCATTCCAAGAAGCGCTCGGCCGCCTGGCCGATCGCGCCGTATTGGGTCAGGGTGGGAGCCTGGGTGAGGATCGCCTCGAAGGCGGAGGCCCACCAGGCGAATTCGATCTCTGCGACCGCGTCCGAAGGGGACACCGACCTCGAGGCCAACTCATCGAACAACACCTCGAGCCCGAGGCCGACCAGATGCTCCCTCGTGTCCCTGACCTCGGACTCCTCGAGCGGAAGCCTCCGGGTCTCGGTCAAGGATTCGAGGACGGCTTGAAACTCCCCCCACGGCCGTTCCGCCAACCGTCCCTTTCCCACGACGGCCTCGACGACCGGGGCGAGCCGCGCCCACAGGGTCCAGGCCTCGTCGTTCGCCTTCGCGTAGGCGTCGAGGTCGTCGGGCACCCGTGGCCAGCCTCCGGCCCCGCACTGGGCCCGCCACCGGACCGCCCTTCCGTGCGCCTCGACGAGCGCGCCATGGAGGGCCTCGACCGGTCGCCCCGGTCGGAGGAGTTCTCTGGCCTGACGCCTGAGGGACTTGACCTCGCGCCTCGACAGCTGCGCGGCCGCGTCGGAACCCTCGGGCGCGGTGGCGGCGATCAGGTCCGACAACGCGCCGGTGAAGGCGGCCGGAGAGAGGATGTCGAGCGTCGAGCGAACGTCGTCGAACAACGCGACCTGGTCCAGCCACGCCCGAAAGGAGGGGGCCGGGTCCACGCCGACATCGTCGGCCGCCCTTTCGGACGATTCCCGAAGCCTCGGAAGGTGCTTAAGAAGAAAGGCCGCCAGGGCCTGATCGACCTCCGCCCCCTTCTCCAGATCGAGGATGACCCCCTCCCACCACTGGCGCTTCGGTTCGGCCTGCTCCGCGTCGGACGACGGGGACTCGGGAACCGGATCGGAGGTCCGGTCCTCCCCCGTCCCCGCGTCGCCGTCCGTCGTTCCCTCACGCGAGTCGGGCCCGGCGCCCTCGGCGAACAGGACACCCTGGGTCTCCGCGGCCACCCGTGCCTCGTACTCCTTCGCCGCAGCCGCGGCCACCATCTCGATTCCCCTCTCGACGATGTAGGAAATGGCGGACGACCCGATGCGGACGGGGGTCGAGGGAGGGTTGGCGGCGGAGGTCAATCGGACGATCTCCTGCACGGCCCGGTAAGCGCTGACCTCCCAGGGGGAACGACGACGGTGGAGCTCTTCGAATCGTTCCCTCAGTTCGGTACGCGCGGCGACGAGCTTTCCCCCGACCTCCCGGAGCTCGGCCTCATCGATCGGCGGGCTCGACGACGTCATCGCCTCGAGGACGCGGGTACGGGCGGTCGTGTTCCAGCGGGCGTCGGCCCCGTTGATGTACAGCTCCCCCACGCCGGCCCGATCCAACTCCTGGACGACGGCTGCGATCGAGCGCGTCTCCCCCGCCACGACCGCGACGACCTTGCCGGAGGCGGCCCCGTCGGCGGCGACCGCCACCGCCGTTCCGACGGCGTCCCCACCCGGGGGGACCTGGATGAAGACGCTCCGCCCGGTGGCGATCACGTCCAACGCCGCGAACTGGACGTCGTCGAGGTCCCCCAGGCCCCTCTCCGCGAAGGGATCCCGGTCTCCCGGGGTCGGCGCGGGCAAGGCCTCCTCGAGCTCCTCCCGAACCGTGCGATCCCCGGCGACCGCCGCCAGGACCGCGCTGGAGGAGATGAGGTGGCTGCATTCGTCGAGATCGTCCAGGAGCCTCTGCTCGGGATCGTCGAACGACCCCAGCAGCAGGACCTCGTCGACCTCGACGTCGTCCCCAAAGGCGTCGGTCAGGCCCCGGATCTCCATCCACAACGGCCGGGGATCGAACTCGGGACCCTTGAGGGTCGCCTCGACGATGTCGTCGAAAGACCGATCCGGGACCTTGTCGCGGAGTTCTGCGGCGACGACCGGATTGAGGGAGACGGAATGGTGAAGGATGATCTGGACGTCGTCGTCCCGGGAAGCCTCGAAGGTCACCGGGCGAATGAGCAGGGGCACGAGCCGCCCAGCCGTCCCGTCGGCCCAGGAGAGGGTGCCGACGACCAGTCCCCCGGTGGCGACCCCCGACGTCACGCGGGCGGCCTCGGCCTGTTCGAGCGCGACCCTGACGACGGCGAGCGCCCCGGCCCGGTCGTCGGATTCCCTGAACAGGCTGGACACCAGGGTCGGCCGCTCGGCGAACAACTGGGCGAGCCCGCTGGGGTGTGCCCCGGCGAGGTTGAGGACCCTGCCGCTGGATCCTGACAGATCTCGGAGCAGCGACGAGGTCCCTTCCCCCTCGAGGTCACGGCGCCAGATCCGGAGCGCATCGGCGACGAGGGCGCGCCCGATATAGTCCACCACGCAACCACGGTAACGAGAGGGAGGGGGGTGCCCGTCGTGCCACGCCGCCCACGCCGTCGCGGGCCGGGTCACCCGGTGCGTGAAAAGGGGAACAGTGCGCGCCGCACCAGGGGGGTAGGCGACACGCACCGTCGGGAGCATTGTTCTCCCCCCGATGGGCGAAGTCAATCACCCACGCGGATGCCCGACCGTCAGGGGAAGTGGTGCGCCTGGCGCGATTCGAACGCGCGACACCCGCCTTAGGAGGGCGACCCCTGGGGCGTTGGTAGGTGGTGGCTCGCGGTGGCAAACGGGGGTTTCAGGTTCAGCGAGGCCCTCGCCGTCG
>CAYTLH010000159.1:0-8124 GCA_964438525.1 uncultured Demequinaceae bacterium
AGGCCACGAAGGACGCTGGAGAGATCGCCGGCCTCAACGTCCTGAGGATCATCAACGAGCCGACGGCCGCCGCGCTCGCCTATGGCCTCGACCGCGGCCAGCAGGATGAGCTCATCCTGGTCTTCGACCTCGGCGGAGGCACGTTCGACGTCTCCCTCCTCGAGGTCGCCAAGGACGAGGACGACTTCTCGACTATTCAGGTGAAGGCCACGAACGGCGTCAACCACCTGGGCGGCGACGACTGGGACCAGCGGATCGTCGACCACCTCGTCAAGGAGGTCAAGAACAAGGAGGGGGTGGACCTCTCCAAGGACAAGGCCGCGATCCAGCGCCTCAAGGAGGCCGCGGAGCAAGCCAAGAAGGAACTGAGCCAGGCGACGTCCACCACCATCTCCCTCCAGTACCTGAGCATCGGGGAAAACGGGCCCGTCCACCTCGACTCGAAACTCACCCGGGCTCAACTCGAGAAGATGACCGCAGACCTCCTGGAACAGTGCAAGGCGCCCTTCCAGCAGGTCATCAAGGACGCCGGAATCAAGCTTTCCGACATCGATCACGTGGTGTTGGTCGGCGGCTCCACCCGGATGCCGTCCGTCACGGCGCTCGTCCAGGAACTCACCGGGGGCAAGGAACCCAACAAGGGCGTGAACCCGGACGAGGTCGTCGCCGTCGGCGCCGCCCTCCAGGCCGGAGTCCTCAAGGGCGAGCGCAAGGACGTCCTCCTCATCGACGTCACCCCGCTCAGCCTGGGCATCGAGACCAAGGGCGGGGTCATGACGACGCTCATCGAGCGGAACACCGCCATCCCGACCAAATCGTCGGAGGTCTTCTCCACGGCCGAAGACAATCAGCCGAGCGTGCTCGTCCAGGTGTATCAGGGCGAGAGGTCGATCGCGCGGGACAACAAGCTGCTGGGCACGTTCGAACTCGGTGGAATCGCCCCGGCCCCCCGCAACGTCCCCCAGATCGAGGTCACCTTCGACATCGACGCCAACGGAATCGTCCACGTCAACGCCAAGGACCGCGGCACGGGCAAGGAGCAATCCATCACCGTGACCGGGGGTTCCGCCCTCCCCAAGGAGGATATCGAGCGGATGGTCAAGGACGCCAAGGAGCACGAGGAAGAAGACCGGAAACGCCGCGACGAGGCCGATACCCGCAACCAAGCCGAGGCCTTCGCGTACCAGACGGAGAAGGCGCTCCAGGACGAGGCGGACAAGATCCCGGCCGATGTGGCCGACGAGGCGAAGGAAGCTCTCGCCGCCCTTCGCACCGCCCTCGAGGGCACCGACGTCTCCGAGGTCAAGTCCACGTACGATGACCTGGTTAAGAAGGCCCAGAAGATCGGGGAGGCCCTCTCCTCGCAGGCCTCCGCTTCTGAGGAGAAGAAGGACGCCCCCGAGGATGAGGACGTCGTCGACGCCGAGGTCGTCGACGAGGACGAGAAGTGACGGCTCCGGAGCCCGGCGGGGCGGAGGTGGAGCCTTCGCCCGAGGCCGAGACCGCGCCCGAACCCGCGTCCGACGCCGACTCTGAACCCTCCTCGCTCGACGACATCCTCGACGCGGACTCGGCTGAGGCCGGCGACGCCCTGGAGGAAGCCGAGGCGAAGGCCGCCGAACACCTGGACGACCTTCAGCGCCTTCAGGCCGAGTACGTGAACTACCGGAAACGTGTCGAGAGGGACAGGGAAGCCGTTCTCGACCTCGCCGTCGCCCGCGTGATCGAGGCCCTCATTCCGGTCCTCGACGACATTGCGGCGGCGAGGGACCACGGCGACCTCGACGGCCCCTTCGCCGCCATCGCCGACAAACTCGAGGGCACGCTTTCCAAGTTCGGCTGCGCCGCCTACGGAGAAAACGGAGAGCCTTTCGACCCCGCCATCCACGAGGCCCTGACGTCGACGACGGAACCGGAACTCGCCAGCCCCGTGGTCCGGGAGGTCGTCCAGGTCGGCTATCGGCTCGGCGATCGGATCCTCAGGCCGACCCGCGTCGTGGTGGCGCAACCGGAGTAACCGTCCGTCCGTTACCGAGGAAGGAGGCGCCGTGACGAGTCAGGACTGGTTCAACAAGGACTTCTACGCGACCCTCGGCGTCTCCCACGACGTCGACGCGAGCACGATCAAGAAGGCGTACCGAAAACTCGCTCGGGAGCTCCACCCCGACGCCCGTCCGGGCGACGCCTCGGCCGAAGCTCGATTCAAGGAGGTCGGCGAGGCCTACGCGGTCCTCTCGGACCCTGAGCAGCGCCGGCAATACGACTCGATCCGAGCCATGGGGGGCGGGGCGCGGTTCTCCGCCGGGGGAGCGGGCTTCGAGGACGCCTTCGCCGGGATGTTCCGTGGGGGCGGACGGGGGACGGGAGCCGGGGTCGAGGATATGCTCGGCAACCTGTTCGGCGGCGGATACACGATGGGCCCGATTCCCGGGGCCGACCTCACCGCCGCGGTCGAGGTCTCGTTCCGCCAGGCGGCCGAGGGCGCGACCATCACCCTCGACGTCGGCGGACGGAACGTCTCGACCCGGCTTCCCGTCGGGGTCAAAGACGGTCAACGCATCAGGATCCGGGGCAAGGGACAGCCCAGCCGCAACGGGGGCCCTTCCGGCGATTTAATCCTCACGGTCCACGTGCACGACCATCCCGTCTTCACCGCCGATGGAAGCAACCTCCGGGTCCGGCTTCCCGTTACGGTATCGGAGGCCGCCCTCGGCGCCGAGGTCGAGGTTCCGACCCTTGACGGGGGACACGTCCGGGTCAAGATTCCCGCCGGCACGTCGTCTGGGACGACGCTCCGAGTCAAGAAACGGGGCCTGAAGACCAAGTCGACAACCGGGGACCTGCTGGCGACGGTCGAGGTCAGGGTCCCGTCGAAACTCAGCGGCAAGGCCCGGGAAGCCCTCGCCACGCTCGCCGAGGAAACCTCCCACGAGGACGTCCGGGCCGACCTGTACAAGGCGGCGACCCGGTGACCATGCGACGTGCCCGACCCGAGGGAAGGAGGACCACGTGACCGAACCCGACATCCACGAGCCCGTGTTCCCCGTCTCGGCGGCGGCCGAGCTTTCCGGCATGCATCCCCAGACCCTCCGGCAATACGACCGGCTCGGCCTCGTCGTCCCCAAGCGGCGGCTGGGGGGCGGCCGCCGCTACTCGCTCAAGGATGTCGCCACCCTTCGGACCATCCAGCGGCTGAGCCAGGAGGAGGGGATCAACCTCGCCGGCATCGCCCGAATCCTCACCCTGGAGAGCCGGGTGGCGGATCTCGAGGCCGAACTCGAACGCCTGCGGCCTCGGGCGGATACGGGGTCGAGGGTCTTCACGACCGGGCCCTCCGGTCGGGTCGTCATCGTCGAACGGGGACAGCGCGTCGGCAAGGCTGAGGGGCGAGCCCTCGTCGTGTGGCGCCCCAAGCGCTGACAACCTAACTCGCGAAGACGTCCTCGAAGAACGGAAGCATATACTCGAGGACCCTCTCCCGGTGTCGACCGGTGTGATTTCCCGTGTGGACCGCGTATACGTGATCGATCCCGGCCTCGGTCAGCTCGGCGTCAAGGTAGGCGCATCCGGGAGGAATCCAGCGATACTCGTCGTTGGTACCGCAGTCGATCCCGAGCCCCAGAAGGGAACTGATTCCGTTGCCGTATTCGACGACCTCCTCCTCGATGCCACCGAATCCCGAATTCCACCGGGCCAAGACGTCGTCGTCGAGAATGAGGACGTCACCCTCCACGCTGTAGGGGTACTCGAAGTACGGGAAATCGTCCGACGGGGCGAAGGCCATCCCGTATCCGATGTCGAAACCCAGCTGGGACGCGGCCATGTGCGCGAGACCCGCATCGGGATCAAGAGCCGCCGACTCGTCGATGAGATCGATCATCGCTCGGATGCGCCCCTCGGCGCCGAGCCACGGCAACCTCTCCGATCCTTCCTCGTTGTATAGACCGGGGGCCACCATATACACCGAACCGAAAACGTCCGGGTTGCGCATGGCGATGTCCCAAGCCCCGAAGCCCCCCATCGAATGCCCCGAGATGCCCCTCGCCTCCCGTTGGGGGATCGTCCGGTAGTGTCCGTCCACGTAACCCACGACATCCTCGGTGACGAAGGTGGCCCAGCCGCCGGTCGTGGTCGAGTCCACGTAGAAGCTTCCCTGGAACGTATTGAGCCCGTCGATGATGACGACGATCATCGGGTCGATCTCCTCGAAGGCGCTGTCGAGGTCGCGGGGAACCGTGACATTCGCGATCGTTCGTCCCGAGCTATGACCCGCCAGGTAGTAGACGACCGGGAAGGACTCGTCGCCGGCGAAGTACTGGGGCGGCAGGTAGACGGTCACGTCCCGCTCGGCCGGCTCCCCCAGAAGGTTGTCCCCCAGGGCCTCCGAAGGGACCGTGACGAAATTGAGCGGCCGGGCGTCGATCGGTGAAAGAGAGGGGGACGGACTGGTCGCAGGCGTCGACGCGCATGCCGAGATTGCACAGGCGCACGTAACGAGGAGGGGAACGAGCGTCAGGGCTCGCGAACGGACAGGCGGGAAGAGACTATTCATACCACGAAGATACGGTCGAGATGACGCCCTCGGGCTCGAGCGAGAGAGTCGTTACCGTCCCGTGATGATCACCGTCTTGATCCGTGCCGTGTGGCCCGACGAGATCGCGATGTCCCGACGGGGTACGTTGAAATGATCGGCGAGCGCGGCGATCACCCCCTCGTTCGCCGCCCCGTCCACCGCCCGCTCTCGGACATGGACGGTGAGCAAGCCGTCGGGCCCGCCCTCGACGAGCGGGCCCTTCCGGCTCCCGGGCTTGACCCGAACGCGTATCTTCGTCATCCCCGAATGACGCTACACCCCACTGGGCGAACCCCTGCCGTCCTTCATGACCAATCGCCACGGACGCGCCCAGATGAGAAACACGACGACGGGGATGACGATCAGCCAGATCGACGTGATCCGGTAGTCGCCCCCCTGCTCGTACACGAAACGCGCCCCGGGCAACATCTCGACCGTGCCTTCCGCGGTTTCCGCTCCCGATGCCTCCGCGGCGGCGACCCAGGTGTTGAGCAGGATCGCATGCAGGAAGACGGTGACGAATCCCGCGATGACCCCGGTGAGGGTCCCCCAGACCCAGGGCGGCCTCAACCTGCCCTCGACCACCGAGGCAGCCAGAATCCGAGGCCTTCCAAGCCGCTTGATGGCCTTGGCCATGCCCTCCGAGGCCGCGGCGTCGGCGAGGTTCGCCCTCAACTCCAGGGTTCGGGAACGCCGTTCCCTATCCCCGATCCCCCGAAAGAGGAGGCCGTTGCTAAACCGCACGAGGTACCTGAACGAACGACGGGCGTCGCCTCGGCGAGGCCCCCGAATCCTCAGCCGGAAGTACCGGACCGTAAGGATCGTCAGCCCGATGGCGAGGACGACCAGGGCGGCGATGAAAACGGACCAGGCCGAGAACGTGGCGATCGTCGAATCGCCGCCGCTGGGAACAACAGGTGCATACCGCATGTCATGTACTCCTTGATGTAGGGCCATCGCCACTGTCGGCGGCGGCCTGGACGAGTCTGACCAAGCTCTCCCAGGCTTCACGGGCCCGCTGGCGTTCCCGTTCCCCCGAAGAGGTGATCTTGTAGTACTTGCGCGCGGGGCCTTTCTCGGAGGCTACGAGATACGCCTCTATCCAACCCGCTTGCTCCGCGCGAGCGAGTGCGGGGTAAACGGTTCCTTCTGCCAGATCCCCGAAGCCTCTCTTCTTAAGCCGGACAACGAGCGAGTAGCCGTAGTCCGGTTCTTGAAAGATGAGGTCGAGGAGGAGCAAGGAGACCAGGCCTTTGAGCATCTGTGGATCGTGTGATGTCACGACAACAATTTAATGCCTAGTACTAGGCATTGTCTAGTAGCGCGTCGGCTACCCGTATCCCGCTCGCCTTACACTGGCACCATGGCGATCGACGTCGCGGCGGTCCGCCGCGACACCCGCGGATGCGAGACCGTCGCCCACCTCAACAACGCCGGGGCCTCCCTGCCCCCGTCCGTCGTCATGGACACCATCCACCAGCAACTCAGGTCGGACGAGGTCTTCGGGGGGTACGAGGCCCAAGCCCTCGTCGAGGACGGCCTCGCCAAGTCCAGGGCCGCCCTCGGGACCCTGGTCGGGGGCCGTCCGAGCGAGGTGGCCTTCTTCGACTCCTCGACCCGGGCCTTCGGGACGGCGCTCCTGGCGTTTCCCTTCAAGCGGGGCGATCACATCGTCACGGCCGAGTCCGAGTACGTCTCGAACGTCTACGCCTACACCTACCTCAAGAAGCGTTTCGGGGTGACGACGATCTACGCCCCGGACGACGAGGCCGGCCAGGTCGACGTCGATGCCCTCGAGGCCGCCATCGACGAGAAGACCCGGCTCATCACCTTGACCCACATCCCCACCTACTCGGGCCTCATCAACCCCGCCTCCGAGGTCGGAGCCGTCGCCCGAAAGACGGGCATCCCCTTCCTCCTCGACGCCTGTCAGAGCGTCGGTCAGGTCGACATCGACGTCAACGAGATCGGATGTGACCTCCTGACGGCAGCCGGGCGCAAGTACCTTCGTGGGCCCAGGGGGACGGCCTTCCTCTGGGCCAGGACCTCCTTGCTCGACCGGCTGACGCCACCCATCGCCGACCAATTCGGCGCCTCGTGGCGATCGGCCAACCGATTCGACCTCGTCGGCGACGGCCGCCGTTTCGAGTCATTCGAGCGTTCCGTGTCCCTTCAACTTGGGCTGGGAGCCGCCGCCCGATACGCCCTCAAGCTCGGCACCCCCGAAATCGAAAGCCGGGTGCTCCTCCTCGGCGCCATCCTCCGGGGCATGCTGTCGGACGTCCCGGGGGTGACCATTCGAGACGAAGGGGAACGGCTCGGGGGTATCGTCACCTTCACGGTCGACGGCTTCAGCGCCGAGGAGATCCGGATCGCCCTTCGGGAGACGTTTGTCAACACCTCGGTCACCACCCAGGCGGTGGCCATGCGCTCCTTCCCCCAGCGCCAACTCACGGAGGTCGTTCGCGCCTCCGTCCACTACTACAACACCGAGGACGAACTAGCGAGGGCGACGGAGACCGTTTCCGGCCTGGTGACGTGATCTCCGGACTCATGAACACGCCACGGCGGTAATCCGAGCGTTGGGATGGGGAGAGGCGGCTTACCGCTGCAGCGTGTTCAAGAGTTCGACCGCATAGGCGTGGGTGTCGGGCAACGCCTCGACCCATACCCGCGGAGGCTGACGGGTGAGGTTACCCACCCGCATGGACTGGGCCCTCTCCGAGATGTGCTCTCTCAGGGCCGCGATGCCCGCACCGAGCGACTCGCCCCTGCGGACCAGAACGCCATACACACCATCTCGGAGGTGAGCCATCGGGTGGCTGTCGCTGTAGGCCGCCTTCAGGGCCGCACCCACGGCGGCGTTGCGGGCGATCCGCTGCCACACGTCCGAGTCCACGACCGAGACGTCCACGATGACGAGGGCATGGGTCTCGGTCACCCTCTCCTCCTTGGACTTGGCCTCGCCATACACCTCGACGAGTCGCTGGACGAGGTACTCGACCGTCCCTAGGCCGGATTCCGCGTCCGTCATCCCGGTACCGAGGCGAGCGGCCGGGTTACCCCCCGTCCACCCCTCGCACAGGGCCCGGACGGATCGTATGGGGGATTCCTCGTATCCCGCCGCCTTGAAGACTATCGCGAGATCGTCGATCGCCTCGGTGATGCCGACGCCGGCCGCGGCTCGCGCCTCTCCGAGACGGAACGCCGGCGGCGCCGTGTCCAGGCCTTCCTCGATTGCCTCGGCTAGGGCGTCGACCGCGGGGGTATACCAATCCCCGGGCCGGAGCCAAACGTTCTGGACGCTGGCAGCCCGCCACTCCTCCACCAGGGTGCTGTGGGCGGCCTCTCCTGCCGATCGAGAGTCTGTCACGCCAATTGAGAAAGCGTTGTGGCCCAAGTATGACGCCAAATTATGCCCCTTCGTGAGGAATTTTGCTCGCTCGACGACCTCGAGTGTGACGAACCACGCACGCCTGCGCCTTGCATAGACGGTCCCGAAAAAGGGACGATAGAGACGAAAGTACGGCTCACCATGGAGGGACGAATGG
>CAYTLH010000160.1:0-12224 GCA_964438525.1 uncultured Demequinaceae bacterium
CTGGGTCCACCTTGTTTTTTCCGGCCAGTTGGCAAAGGCCACGGCCTTCTCGATCCGCCTGCCCGCGGTCCTGCTCTCGGCCCTGACCGCCTTGCTCGTGTTTTTCGCCTACCGCGACTACAAAAACGACGCCCGGGAGGCCTCGCTGTTCGCCATGGTCTTTTCGATCCTGCCCTTCAGTTGGACTTACGGGATCATGATGATCCACGACACGGTTCTCATGCCCTGGCTGGCCCTGACTTTCTGGGCCCTGGTCAGGCTCGCCCTGCGCCGGGACCGCTGGATGCTGCCCTCCTGGATCCTGGCCTTCGCCTTCATGGCCGGCGCTGCCGTCAGCGCAGGGGCCGGGGGATGGCCCGACGAAGCCAGCCGCATCGAAGCGGCCAAGGCGATCAATGAAAGCGTCGCGATGGTGGCGATGTTCGGCCGCGTCTACGACCCGACCTCGTTGGGCTCGCTGTCCATGATCAAATACACGGCGTTCATGACGGCCACCGTCGCCATCCTCATGATCGTCGTCGCCATCCGGCATACCCGGGCGGAGGAGGAGAGCGGAAGGCTGGAACTGGTCAGCGGGGGAAGGCTCGGGCGGAACGCCCCGCTCACGGCCGCGTTGATCGTCGTCTTCGGGGCTAGCCTGGCCCTCGGCCTCCTGACCTCGGCTTCCCTCACCGCCGCGGGACTGCCCGGGGAAGGGTCGCTCGCCTTCGGGCTGGGATGGGGGGTGACGGGGATGGCCTTCGGCGCCGTCGCCGCCGTCACCGCCCAAGTAACCACGGAGAGCCGTTCGGCGACCGGGATCGCCCTGTCCCTCGTCGCCGTCACCTACATGCTTCGCGCCATCGGCGACCTGGCCGATCCCGGGCCATCGGCGTTCTCCTGGTTGTCGCCGATCGGCTGGAACCAGCAGATTCGCGCCTACGCCGGGGATCGGTGGTGGGTGTTCAGCCTGCCCCTGGCCCTATGCGTCGTCCTCATCCCCGTGGCGTTCAGGCTCCGGGCGAAGCGCGACCTCGGTTCCGGCATGCGTGAGCCCCGGCCCGGTGCCGCCACCGGAAAGATGCGTGGGGTCTGGGGCCTCGCGCGCCACCTCCACTCGCGCGTGCTCGTCGTCTGGGGGGTTTGGGTGGTCCTGTTCGGTGTATTGATCGGGTCGCTGGTGAACAGCGTGGCCGACTTCCTGTCCTCGGAGACCATGATCGAATGGCTCGAGAGGCTGGGCGGGACGGACGTGATCGAGGACGCCTTCCTCTCGGCCGAGATCGGGATTGTGGCGATCATGATCTCGGCGTATGGGGTCGCCACCGTCAATCGTCTTCGGGGCGAAGAGACGTCCGGCCACACCGAATCCCTCCTCGGAACCTCGACGACCAGGGCACGGTGGGCCACAAGCCACTTCGCCGCGGCCGTGGCTGGGGTTGCGTTGCTCCTGACCCTCCTCGGGCTCTCGTGCGGGATCGGCGCCGCCGCGTCGCTCGGGGACGCCTCGCAGATCGGCCGGATCACCTTGGCGGGGGTCGCCCAGATCCCCGCGGCCTGGGTGGTGGCGGGCATAGCCCTGGCGGTATTCGGGTGGATTCCCCGGGCTGCCTGGGCGATGTGGGTGTTCTTCGTCGCCTTCATCGCGATCGGCGTGTTGGGCGACACGTTGAGGCTGCCGGCGTGGTTCACGGATGTCTCTCCGTTCCAGCATTCCCCGCAGCTTCCCCTCGACGGCGGGAGCATCCTCCCCCTCGCCGTCCTGACGGCCGTGGCCGTCGCCTTCGCGTCCCTGGGGTACCTTGGGTGGCGTCGACGCGACCTCGTGCCCTGAGGAATCCCCTTGAGCGTTCGCTCCGCATTCGCCCTCGTCTGTGCCCTCGCCGTTGTCGCATCAGGGTGTTCGTCGTCGCAACCACTCGACGTCCACGACGTCGCCGGCCTGTTCGCCCGAACCGCCAACTACTCCGCGCTCGAGGCCGATTCCTACGAAGGCGCGTGGGATCCGCCGCTCGAGGAGGCGGGTTTCGCCGCGATCGCCGACGCGGGATTCACGGCCGTTCGGCTTCCGATGAGGTTCTCGAGCCACCAGTCCCCGATCCCCCCGTACGAGATCGACGAGGAGTACCTGGAGCGCATCGACTGGGCGATCGACCAGGCTCTTTCCCGCGGGCTCGCCATCATCGTCGACAACCACTACTGGGGCGGATGGGCGTCCGGGGATCTCGACGAGATCTTCTCCGACCCGGAGTCCGCCTATCCGCTGTTCGAGGCCGGCTGGGCCCAGATTGCCGAGCGCTACGCCGAGATGCCCCCCGAAGTCGTCTTCCAGATCATGAACGAACCCCACGACAACCTCGACACCGCGTGGAACGACATCGTCGCCGACGTCCTGCCGGTCATCCGCGAGACGAACCCCGACCGCGCCGTCATCGTCAACGCCGTCCACTACAGCACCCCCTGGGCGCTCGAATCCCTCGTACTCCCGGATGACGACCACCTCATCGTGGACATCCACCACTACATCCCCTTCGATTTCACCCATCAGGGGGCCGAATGGTTCGACCCCGTCCCTCCGACCGGTGTTTCGTGGCCGGGGCAGACGGTCCGGCTCTCGAGCCTGTGGGAAGACTGGTCGTGGGGAACCGAGCGGACCTTCACGGCCGAGGGCTGGGAGATCCTGGCGCAGACCGAATGGGCGGGGGTCACTCTTCACGTCGTCGACGGCATCGAGGGGGTGACGGAGCTCTCCTTCACGACCGAGCAATCGACGGAGTTCTGGGTCGCCTGTTCGTACGGGGAGACGGATGGAGCTCCGAACGCGCACGTCGTTACGGAGGCGGGTGTGCCCACCACGATCGGAGTCGAGGAATGCGGGCTGACGGATGACACCCTCACCGAGATCAGGATTCCGCTCGGTGAGGACCCCTCGGCTTCCCTCACCCTCACCGATCTTGAGATCGTGACGGCGACCGGCTCATGGAGTGTGTTCGTCACCGCCGAGGAGGAGGTCGTCAATCCCCTCGACTACGCCGCGGCCTGGTCCGAGGCGCACGGGGACGTCCCGCTCATCGTCGGCGAGTTCGGCTGCTCGCAGCACGGGGACGACGAGTCCCGGGCAGCGTGGCTCAAGGCGGTCCGCATCGCCGCCGAGGAGCGCGGTATCGGCTGGGCCTTCTGGGAGATGCAGGGGACATGGGGTTTCTGGACTCCTGACGAAGGTGTCACCGATCAGTGGATCCTCGATGCCCTTCTCGGTGACTAGGCGAATGCCATGAGGCCATTTCTAGCGTCTGCCTGACGGTGGTCGTCGTCGTGACCCTTGCCGGTTGTACGTCCACGGCCCCGACCCCGTCACCCTCCCCGACCCCGTCACCCTCCTCGAGCCCGTCATCCACGACGATCGCGCCCGGGGGGCACCTTCGGTGACTTCACCTTCTCAGACGAGTTCGACGGCCCGGAGATCGATCCCATCGAGTGGAACGTCGCCGACGAGCGCCGGGGGCGTCAGCCAGGTCCCGGCCTTCGTTCTGGTTTGCGACGAGATCGTTTCCTGGGGAACTGGGCCGATCGAGGACGCGATCCTCCCGGATTGCCTGAACTTCGACTACGTCCGGGTCTGGGAGTATGTGTCGCCGGACACCTCACCCTAGTGACCGGCAAGGCTCGGCGGTTACCCTTGAAGTAACCGCAGGAATGACCGCAGAGGAGTCGCCATGGGTGCCGTCGACAAGATGAAGGACGTTGCGGAAGAGGTGGCCGGCAAGACCCGGGAGATCATGGGAAAGGCCACAGGAAACGAGGTCATGGAGGCGGAAGGCGTGGCCGAGCAGATCGATGCCCAAACCAAGCTCCGGGCCGAACACGAGAAGGACGCCCCCAAGGATCAGTCCTGATGGGGACGAGTCCGGGATCTGCGCCTCGTCCCGACATCATCGCCGAGGTCGCTCGGGCCATCGGCCGGGCTCACGAAGAACTCTGGCCCGTACGGAAGTCGAACGAGCCTCGCCTGCCTGCGGAGGTCATGTACGAGCGAGCGGCCGACGCGGCGCTCGCCGTCGCGCGTGAGGCCGTCCAAGGGATTGCGCTTCCGACGGGCGACATGACGGAGGGCGAGTGTGCCGCCTATCGGGATGCGGTCCTCGGGGCCCTGGGGGGCGTGCGCTAGGGCCCTCGGCGGACCCGGCGGTTGACTAGGCTCCCTGCTTACTCGCCCGCCTTTCGCACAGGGCGATCCACACGGCCGCGACGATGAGTGCATTCGCGATCGTGCCGCGCCAGGCGCCGTCCCACCACAGCACGATGAGGATCTGGGAGACGACCACCGAGACCATCGTGAGGGGTACCCACCATGCGCGACGCGTGAGGACCGCCACCCCGGCGGCGACGAACGCCACCAGCACGACGATCCAGGCCACCCCGAAGGCGTCGGCCGATGTTGCCGACATCGCCACAGTCGGCTCCCCGTCGATATCCCTGAACTCGGCGAGGTCCCAAAGGACGAGCGGGGCGATGACGTGAATCGCCCCGTGAACGATCAATAGCGTCGCCAGGGCGATCCTGGACCATCCCCCCTCGAACACCTTCTCGACTTTCTTGATCATGATCACGTCCTCCTCACGCTCCGCTGATCCCAGCCTAAGGAATCCGGCCGCCCGATGCATCGGTGATCTCCCCCATTCCCCCCTCAATCCGGGGGCGTATCGGACCGCGTATATCGCGGAGCCGTATAGCGGTTACCCAGGGTCGCCGATCTCCTTCACCACCCGGGCCGGGTTCCCGACGGCGATGACGTTCGCCGGGATGTCTTTGGTGACGACGGCCCCCGCCCCGACGATGCTGTTCTCCCCGACCGTCACGCCCCCGAGCACGATGACCCCGCCCCCAAGCCAGACGTTGTCGAGGATCGTGATGGGTCGGGCGGATTCGAGCTTGGCGCGTCGTCGCTCCGGGTCGACGGGATGGTTCGGGGTGAGGAGCTGCACGTTCGGCCCCATCATGACGTCCTTGCCGATCGCGATGGGGGCGACGTCGAGCGCGACGAGCCCGAAGTTGGCGAAGCAGCCCGAGCCGACCGTGATGTTCTTTCCATAGTCCACATACAGCGGGGCGCGGATGTACGTGTCACTAGCGATGCTTCCCAGGAGGTCGGGAAGGAGGGCCTGGGCGGCGTCGGGATCCTCTCCGTAGGCGGCGTTGAATTTGGCCGAGAGCCGGGCCGCCTCTGCCAGGCCCTTGAGGAGTCCAGGGTCGGTGCAGAGGTAGTCGTCGCCCGCGAGCATCCGCTCCTTGTTCGTGCGGGGATCGCCCGCGAACCAGTCCGTCATGTGATGAATCTATCCCGGCTTTGCGGTGCTGCGCTCGCTACCATGAACGGATGGGGGTCATAGAGGACCTAGTTCGGGTCATCGGAGCCATGGGGAGGTCCGGGCGGGTATTGGTCGCCATCGACGGCCCCGACGCTTCGGGGAAGACCGTGCTCGCCCACCGTATCTCCGATCTTCTGGCCCGTCCGAGCCTCCGGGCGTCAATCGACGGTTTCCACAACCCGAGACGCGTTCGGATCGCCCGCGGCATGGATTCCCCCCACGGTTACTACCACGACTCCTTCAACCACACCGCTCTTGAAGAGAACCTGCTCGAGCCCTTCGCCAAGGGTGAAGAAAAGGTTCGCACGAGGGTGTTCGACCTCCACGCGGACACGCCTGTCGAATCCGACCCCGTCCTCGTGCCCCCGCATTGCACCTTGCTCCTCGATGGGGTCTTCCTCCTGAGGCCGGAGCTCCGGCACTGGTGGAATCTCTCGGTGTATCTTCACGTGCCCGAGGACGTGACGATCGCGCGGGCGAGGGTCAGGGACGCCGAGATCTTCGGCTCCCCCGAGGCCGTCGAGGCCCGCTATCGGGCCCGGTACCTGCCGGGTCAGGCCCTCTATCGCGAGGACGCCAAGCCCCAGCACGCCGCGCACATCGTCATCGACAACACGGACCACCAGCATCCCGTCGTCCTCAAGTGGGACGCGGTGGTGTAGGGACGGCCGACCCCGGCCGGTTCGGCCCTACCAGATCGAGACGCGCTCCTCGGGGGCGAGCCACAGTTCGTCGTCCGGGCCCACGTCGAAGGCCCCATACCAGGCGTCGATGTTGCGGACGACGCCGTTGATGCGGAACTCCTCCGGGGCGTGGGGGTCGGAGTTGAGCTGGGTGATGAGCGCCTCGTCCCGTCGCTTCGTCCGATCGGCCAGGGCGTACGAGAGGAAGTACCGCTGGAGCCCGGTGAGCCCGTCGACGACGGGGGCATCGTCGACCGAGCCGCCGCAGGCGATCGCGTACGCCTTGAGGGAGATCTCCACGCCCGCGAGGTCTCCGATGTTCTCCCCGATCGTGAGGGCCCCGTTGACCGTGTGTTCGGGTCCGAGCTGGGCGGGCGAATAGGTGTCGTACTGGGCGATCAGGGCCTGGGTCCGCTCCCGAAAGGCCTTCCGGTCCTCGTCGGTCCACCACTCGACCAGCCGACCCCGCCCGTCGAATTTCGAGCCCTGGTCGTCGAACCCGTGTCCGATCTCGTGCCCGATGATGCTGCCGATCGCGCCGTAGTTGGCGGCGTCGTCCGAGGCCGCGTCGAAGAAAGGCGGTTGGAGGATCGCCGCGGGAAAGACGATCTCGTTCCCGTTCGGGTTGTAGTAGGCGTTGATGACCTGGGGGCCGACCCACCACTGTTCTCGGTCCGTCGGCTTGACGAGTTTGTCCCATTCCCAATCGTCGTCGAAAGCCGACGCCCGACGGATGTTCCCGATGAGGTCTTCCGCGTCGAGGACGAGGGGAGAGTAATCCCTCCATTGCGACGGATATCCGACCTTGGGCACGAACTGGGAGAGTTTCTCGAGGGCCCGGGACTTGGTCTCATCCGTCATCCAGTCGATCGCGGTGATCGAGCGGCGGTACGCCTCGATGAGGTTGCCGACCAGGTCGTCCATCCGGGTCTTGTGTTCGGGGGGAAAGTGTCGGGAGACGTATTCGCGGCCGACCAGTTCTTCCAGGACGGCGTTGACGAGCCCAACCCCCCGCTTCCACCGGGCCCGTTGCTCCGGGGCGCCCGTCAGCACCGTGCCGTAGAAGTCGAAGTTGGCGCGGGAGATCTCGGTGGTCAGGTACGGTGACCGCGACGAGACGATCCGCCATCGGAGCCAGGCCTTCCAGGTCTCGAGGGGCTGGTTTCGCCACTCGGCGGCGAAGGCCTCGAAGAACGAGGGTTGCTGGGCGACGAGCCTCTCGTGGCCGAGCGTGGGTATGTGGAGGGCATCCGCCCAGACGCGCCAGAGGAATCCGGGGGCCGTGGCCTCGAGTGTGGCGATCGTCGTCGGGTTGTAGGTGAGGTCGGTCTCGCGCGACTTGACGATGTCCCAGTGGTGGGAAGCGAGGACCGTTTCGAGGCCCAGGATCTGCTCACCCGTGAACGACCGGTCCCCCAGGGAGTACTCCGCGAGATCCGCCATCCGGTCGATGTGCTTCACGTACCGCTCCCGGATCGGGGCATGCTCCTCCTCCCGGTAGAAGGACTCGTCGGGCAGGCCGATGCCCCCCTGCCCCAGGTACAGCACCATCCGGTCGGGGTCGCCGGAGTCCGCCCAGACCTCGCGGCCGAACACGCCGGCCACGCCGGAGCGCTCGAGTTCGCCCATGACCTTGGCGAGTTCCTCGGGAGTGTCGGAGGCTTCGACGAAGGTGAGGTCCGCGGCGAGGGGGGAGGTCCCCAGGGAGTCGCAGCGGTCCTCGTCCATGAAGGAGGCGTAGAGGCTCGCGATCTGGCTTCCCTCGGTGGCGTCCTCGATGATGGCCCGCACCCGTTCCTCTGTGAGTTCGTGGAGCCGGTGGAACTGTCCGTCTGCGGCCTTGTCCGGGGGAATCTCGTGGGTCTCGAGCCAGGGCCCGTTGACGTACCGGAAGAAATCGTCTCCGGGGCGAACGGTTGGGGACAAGAGCGACGGATCGATGCCGGAGGGGGCGGTGGGCGGGGTCATGGGCCCAGCCTAGGGCAGCGGCCCAGTCGTCTGGGCAGGTTTGGGCTGGCACAATGGGCGGCATGCGCATCCACATCGCGGCGGATCACGCCGGGTACGAATTCAAGCAGATCCTTCTCGACCGGCTCAGGGATGAGGGGCACGAGGTCGTGGACCACGGCGCCCTCTCATACGACGCGGGGGATGATTACCCGGCCTTCTGCATCGCGGCCGCCGAGGCGGTCGCGGCGGAGGAGGGGGCGTTGGGGATCGTGTTGGGAGGCTCCGGAAACGGGGAGCAGATCGCCGCGAATAAAGTGCAGGGCGTGCGGGCGGTGCTGGCGTGGAACGCCGAGACCGCGAAGTTGGCCCGCGCCCACAACGACGCCAACGTCCTGGCGTTGGGGTGGCGCCAGCATGGCCTCGACGAGGCCACGGAAATCGTCGAGGCCTTTCTGGCGGAGCCTTTCTCGGGGGACGAGAGGCATGCGCGGCGGATCTCTCAGGTCGCCGAATATGAGTTGAAGCATTCGAATGATAAGTCCAAATCATCCTGAATGTCGCGTCGCGATTTGGATACTCTGTGTCCCTCCGGCATGATCGAGAGAGTGACGAAGAAAAAAAAATCCTCCTCTCTTCCGCGTGGGTATCAGCTGGTCGACCTGTCCCGAGACCGGGATGTGGAGACCTTCGACATCACGGCGTGGGCTTTCGCCTTCGAGGCTCAGGAGAAATTTGCCGAGTGTTTCCTGGACATGTATCCCTGGGAGCGGGGCCGAGGTGTTGAGGTCACGGATCCCTCGCGAGGCAAGGTCGGAGCCCTCGTCGCGGCGCATTCCTCTCATTCCCTCCAGATGCGGGTTCCGGGGGGGCGATCGATCCCAGCGTCCGGCCTGACCTGGGTGGGAACCCATCCGGGGCACCGCCGCCGGAAACTCCTCACGACCATGGTCGCCGACCACTTCACCCGATCGAAGGCCAGGGGGGAGCCGGTGAGCATCCTCTTCGCGGCGGAAAGCGCAATCTATCAGCGCTTCGGGTATGGCCTGGCCGCCCGCGAGCGACGCGTGAAGATCAAGCGACGGGTCCGGTTCCGGCCCATTCCGGGTTCCGACGACCTCACTGTCAAGCTTGAAACCGCGAACGTCAAGAAGCACGAGCCGGTCGTCGAGGCCGTCCAGGGGGCTTTGAATCGTCCCGGGTCCCTCTCCAAGGTTCCGGAGGCGCTCTTCAACGAGCTCTTCATCGACCTCGAGGGGGAGAGGGACGGCTTCGAACCCCTACGCATCCTGATGGTCTTCGACGGGGAGGCCCCGGTCGCGTATGCGCTCTTTCAGCGCAAGGACCTTCGCGAATACGGCAACCCGAGGGGCACGGTGAGGGTCGGCGTGTGGTCCGCGACGACGGCGGCGGCGGCCCACCGGCTGTGGACGGTACTCAGCGACCTCGACCTTATGGACGTTACAGAAGCGGGGAAGGTCGCGCTCGACGAGCCATTGCTGCATCTCATCGTCGACGAGCGGTCGCTGAAATCGACCATTCGAGACAATCTCTGGCTCAGGATCCTCGACCTCAAGGCCGCGCTCGAGGGGCGGGGCTACGAGGCCGACTGCGACGTGACCTGCGAAATCCGGGATACGCGGGTGCCGGAGAACGCGGGGGTATGGCGGATCAAGGTCGTCGACGGTGCCGCCGAGGTTTCGCGTACCGGAGACGTCGGGGACCCGGCCGACCTCGGTATGGCGGTGCAGGAACTCGGGGCGGCCTACCTTGGGGGCAACTCCCTGGAGGCGCTCCACGCCGCCGGACTCGTCACCGAGAACACCCCGGGTGCGCTGCACTCGTTGAGCCTGGCCATGCGTTCGCCCGTGTCGCCCGTGAGCAATATCCCGTTCTAGCGGGACAGTCCTCGCGCCAACGGGCGTCGTCCCTCATTCGTCAGAAGGAGATGTTGCTTACCGGGGCGATCGACGACGCCATGGCTCGCCCAAGCCCGTGCGCGGCTCCGGGGACATGTTCCGTGATCAGGGTTGCGCGAGCGAGGGCCTCGATCCCCGTCCCCCCGAGATACGCCGCTCCGAGTTCCTGGATTCCCACTGAGAGGTCGGCCGAGGCATCGGTCGCGGGCGTGACCGCGGCCTCACCACCCGAGACCCGAATCCGCCACCGTCCGGCGTTCTCAGGGATCTGGGCGTCGGTCACATCGACGACGACGTCGCAATCGGCCTCGTAGCCCCGCCCCTCGAGCGCGGCCTTGAGGTCGAGGATCCTGAGCCACGTGTTGTCCCGGAGTTCCGGTTTCTGGGCGCGTTCGTTGAGCAGGAGGGAGCGGAGCGGATCGTCCAGGGCGATCAGCCAGACGTGGGTCGAGGCCATGAGGTCGAGATCCGTCAGGACCGACCACAGGCGGCGGGAGGCGGCCGCCGTGTGGGCCCCCCAGGCGGGAATGTTCACGATGCCTTTCGGATCCCAGTCCTCCATATCTTGTTTCCGTCGGAACAGTGCCCAGGCGACGACCTCCTCGCCGTCGCGGACGGTGGCGAAGCGCAGCGGTTCGCCTCCGTCCTTCGCGGATTCCGTGTCGGAGAACAGGTTCCGAAGGAGGGGGTCCGGGACGACCGTGGTCGAACCCGGTCGTGTGAACTTCTCCTGAAAGGCGCGCAGGATCGGACCGTGGTCCTTGATCGAGGCGGTGTCGAGCTTGACCGCCAGGTCGTCCGATCCGGGAACCTCCCGGAGGTCGGGCTTGCGGTTGATTTTCATCCGGATGTCCTGGGTGCCGAGCCCATACCCGAACTTCTGGTAGATGGGGGGCTCGGCGGCGTACAGGGTGCTGACCGCCTCGCCGCGCGTCCGCGATCGGGCAAAGTGGTCGGCCATCATGGCCTTCAGGAGACCACGGCGACGGTGACCCTGGTGGACCCCGACCCAGGTGAGCCCCGCGGTCGGGACCGTGCCGCCACCCGGAACCCTGAGGTGGAATCCGAAGGAGGAATGCACGGAGACGAGGGATCCAACGGATCCCTGAGAGGCATCGGCGATCTCGAGGCCTCGGCCGCGATCGAAGGGGAACATGCCGACGGTGTCCTCGATCTCGTTTGGTCTAGTCGCGAAGGCGAACGCCCACTGGTCGATGTCGAGCATCTCGTGTCGACGTTCGCTGGGGATGTCAACGAGGCGGTATCCGGATGGAGCAGTCATGGATGAGATCATGGCAGGAGCGGCTGGGTGCCACCAGGACAATACGGACACGATCCGGCAACGATTCCGCCCGAGGGAATGTTCTGAATCACCGGAAGGTTGGGGAGATAGGGTGGAGGGGAACGTCAGTGCAGAACACCGCCAGAGAAAGGTGAATCCCATGCCCGCAGCGAGCGAGCCCAACCTCGGCATCGAGACCAAGGACGTGACGGAGTTGGTGGCCGGTCTGTCCCGTTTCCTCGCCGACACCTACACCCTGTATGTCACGACGCAGGGATACCACTGGAACGTCACCGGTGTGACCTTTCCCCAGCTCCACCAGATGTTCGAGGAGCAGTACATGGATCTGAGGGAGGCCGCCGACGAGATCGCCGAGCGCATCCGCGCCCTGGGGAAGCCCTCGCCGGGGAGCATCACCGAGTTCCAGGATTTGGCCACGGTCAAGGACGGCCCCGCCAAGGACGCGGCGGCTATGGTCCAGAACCTCGCCGAGGCCCACGAGACCATCGTCCGCACGGCGCGCCCCCTCGTGAAACTTGCGGAGGACGCGGCGGATGTGGCCACGGCCGACCTGGTGACTGGACGCATCGTCATCCACGAGAAGACCGCCTGGATGCTCCGGGCGACGGCGGCCTAGTTCCCGGTCCACCGCCGGAGCCCCGGGGCTCTCGGAACTAAGTCTCCACCGACCAGTCCGGCGGCGGGGTGCAGTGGGAGTCGCCGTCGTCGACGGCCGACGCCGCGGTTTTCGCCTCGAGTTTCTTGGGGTGCTCGCGGATGACGGCCGGTACGCCGAGGGCCGTCGCCCCCGCCGGGACGTCCTTGACGACCACGGAATTGGCGCCGACGCGGGCATCGTTTCCGATGGTGACGGCCCCGAGGATCTTGGCCCCCGCCCCCACGACCACGCGATCCCCGATGGTGGGGTGGCGCTTTCCCGGTGACATCGAGGTGCCCCCCAGGGTCACCTGGTGGAAGAGAAGGACGTCGTTCCCGATCTCCGAGGTCTCCCCGATGACCACCCCCATGCCATGGTCGATGAAGA
>CAYTLH010000161.1:0-9764 GCA_964438525.1 uncultured Demequinaceae bacterium
AGGGCCGCGAGGATGATCGCCGCGGCGGTGACCAGCCAGAGCGAGGCCTGGATACTGACCCGGAGGGGATCGTCCCTCAAGGAGTGGACCGTTTCCGTTCGGGTGGTGGCCGAGGTCTCGTCTGGAAGGGTGTCGAGGTATCGGGAGACCATGGTTTCGGGGATGTCGACCCACCAAGAGGTGACCTCGGGTGAGGGTGCTCCCGTTTGCATGAACATGACTTGGAGGTCATCGTAGTTGGCGGCGATGGAGGCACTCCTGGGGGAGTCGCCGGGCATGAGAGGCACCGCTGCGACGAAATGGACGGCGAGGACCACGTCGTCGACTTCGACCGTGCCACGGTCTCCGACGTTGAGTCCCAGGCGGTTGAGGAGCCCGTCGGTGGCGACAACGGGAAGCTCCGGGGTGAACGGGAACGTGCCCTGGGAGACCGAGACGGTCCGGCTGAGGAGGAGGGTGGGCTGGATCGACATCTGGATGTGAGCTTGGTCGTCCCGGGGCGTGAGGGAGGGGTTGATCACGCCCTCTGATCGGCCATACCAGTCGATGTCCTCGGGGATCTCCGCCGGTTGGCTGTCGTATTGCGCGGAAACGTCCGGGACCGGTACGGGCGGTCGGGCCGTGAGGGACGACAGTCCGTCGATCGAAAGGTCGAGGCTCAGGTCGTCCTCGCGGACGAGGACGCCGCGGTCATTCTCGACTCCGGGGGATATGAACCACAGGGTTTGGAGGCCGACGAGGTAGGACGGGGATGACAGCCGAACGCCGTCGGGCAGCACGACCTGCACCGTCTGCTCCTCCCCGTCGACGGCGAAGGTTCCCGCGTCGAGGCTCGTGAACGCTCCGTTGGGGTCGCGCACGAGTAGACGCAGGGTGACCGACATTCCCTCGAGGGCCGTCTCCGACGAGGAGATGGTCAGCGTGAATTCGACGCCGTTGGGCTCGCCGGCGAGGGGGATCCCCGGGCTGATCTCCTCTTCCGTCAATCCGCCGGGCAGGGGGATCCCCAGGCTCGTCTCCTCCAGGGTGAGGGCCTCCGCGATGGTTGAGCCTCCCTCGTCGGAGACCCGGCCGTCGGTGAAGGCCTCGAGGCCGTCGTTCGTGGTGGCGAAGAGATGGACGGGACGACCGCTGACCCCCTCGGTGCCGATCGTCTCCCGACGGGACGCGGTGATCTCTCCGTCGCCCTCGAAAACCGGCTCCGCATCCGCGTCGAGTTGAGCGTCGGAAACCGTGCGGTACTGGTCGAGGACATCCGCCTCGAGGCTCGAGACCTCGACTCTGGGGGGGTGGAGGAAGCTCGCCTGATCCTCCTGTGAGATCCTCCAGGTCTGGAGGTAGGACAGGGAGAAGGCCCCGACGGAGATCGCGAGGGTCAGGAGGAGGATCGCCGACACCGCCCGTGCGGATCGGCGGCCGACCTCCCAGGCGGCCAAGGGGCCGACGGCCCTCCGGCCGCGAGACGCCACGCCCTCGAGGAACTTCGAACCCGCGGGGACAAGGCGGACACATAGAAGGGATCCGGCCAGGAGGGCGAGGGCGGGGCCCGACGCGGTGATGGGGTCGATCTGGGCGACGCCTCCCCGGGTGATGATCGGTGAATCGTGCCCCCGGAGCTGGAGGTAGGCCAGCACGGCGAGGACGAGCAAGGCGACGTCTAGTCCCGAACGCTGGAGCATGGTCGCCCGGCTCGGCCTCGATCGCGCCTGTTCCCCCTCGACGAAGGTGGCCCCGCGACGCAGGAGGGGCGTGATGAGGACGACCGCGAGGGCCAAGCCGACGATCCCCGATACCACCCACGTCGTGATAGGAAGACCGGGGTCACGGTTCATTCCGGCCTCCTTCATCGGGCCGATGTCCGACAGGAAGCGATAGGCGAAGTTGGCCAGGAGGGGACCGGCCGCCGTCGTCACCGCGGCGAGGACAAGGGCCTCGATGAAGCCGAGGCGGACGATTTGGCGGCCCGAAGCCCCCCGGGCGACCATCAGGTGCTGCTCGGTGTGGCGCCGTTCGGCCATCAGGCGCGACGTCTGGCCGAGGGCCGCGACGGCGAGGACGAGTAAAAGGAGTCCGGTCACGAGCACGCTCGACCGCGTCACGGCGAGCGATCCGAGGATGCTGCCCAGGGTGGAATCGGAGTGGGTCATGACGTTGACCGTCGAGGCCCCTGCTCCGACCGCGATTTTCGTGTCCCGTTCGATGTCATCGATCTTGTCTAGGAGGGTCTCGACCTCGGCGAGCGTGGTCCCCGAGAAATCGGGGATGTAGTCGACGGTGACCGAGACGATTTCGAAGTCTCCGAACTCGTCCCTCGCGATGATCAGAGGCCCATAACCGTCCGTGGTGAGACGCCCCCCGCTGAAGGGCACCGGGGCGTCAGGGACGTAGCCCTGGCCGTCATTCGGGTCGAAACGCCAGAAGTCGGCCTCGGGATCGCGCGCATCGTAGGAACCCACGATGTCGAGGAAGGCCGCATCCCGGCGGATCCCGTACGGGAAGACTTCTACAGAGTCGCCGACCGATAGGCCGAAATCGTCGAGGAGCTCGACGGGGACGGCGACCTCGATCGTCGACCCCGGGACGCTCGACGGCCACCGGCCGGAATCCAGCACGGCGTCGTCCTCGATCCCGTCTTGGTAGAGGAAGTAGCCGAGGGCCAGGGATTGTTCCTCCCTGGGGAGGCCCAGGACTCCCCCCTGAAGCCGGATCCGGCTGTCGAAGGGGACGGTGTCGTAGTACTCTTCCGCGGCCGCCAGGGAGGAGGAGACCACCTCCTCCGGGGTGCCCCGCGGGGAGAAGGAATGGGTGATGCGAAGGTCGGGCTCAGGCGCGTCGACGAGGGCTTCTCGCGCGGCGAAACTCTCCGTCGCGGAGCTGAGCAGGAACAGGCTCGACAGCATGGTCGAGGCGAGGATGGACACTAGGAGAACGACGCTGAGCAACGCCCACTGCACCCGCGACCGACGGATGGTCAGGCGGATGCGCCACGGTCTCACGGTCACCCCTTCTGCTCGTGGGAGACGACGACCCTCGCGAAGGGGTCCGTGCCATCCTCCCACGGTGTCAGGGAACGGTGGCACCGGGGTGAGAGGACAGTGAGCGTTACCGAATCGTGACGCCCACGGACCGGGCCGGGCCGCCGGATCGGGGGACCGTCAGGTCTTCAACCAGGAGTCCGCGGCTTCGAGTTCCTTGCCGATGGCGTCGTTGAGGGAGTCGATGATCGCCCGTGTCACGAGCCCGGCGAGGAAGGGCACGTGCGTGGTGACCGTGCCTCTGATGGACAGCGATGTCGATGCATCCTCGGGGACGAGCCTCAAGGAGCCCGTCGCTCGCGCGGGAACCCCCAGGATATCGATCGCGAACGTCGCGTCCCGGTCGGATTCGTCGGGCGGTTCCCAGGCTTCCGAGTACCTCACCGTGATGGAGGACCCGACGAAGGGTTTGAACTCCGGCTGCAGGTCGTCGGTGGGGAGAATGCGACGGATGGAAACCGTGAAGGCCCCGTCGGACTCGCCGTCGACGAACGCCTCGCATTCGGATGCGCCGACCGACAGCCCACGCTGCCGCGAGAACTCTGGATCCGCATACATGGCGACCACTCGATCCATAGAGGCGTCGAAGGAGTGGTCAATGGCGATCTCGGCTGAACCTTCTGGCATGCCTGCCAGGATACCCGGGAAGGCCTACCCTAGTCTGGACCCATGGCCACTCTTCGGGAGCGGGCAGAACGCCACGGTCCGATGTCGGACGCGGAGGCGGAGTGGCTTTCGCTGCTCGCGTCCGATTGGCAGATCATCGCGGATCTCTCTTTCGCCGACCTCATCATGTGGCGACGGGTCACGGACGGCTTCGTGGCGATAGCCCAATGCCGACCCCAGACCGGACCCACGGTGCACCAGGATGACGTCGTCGGGGCCTTCGCTCCCGCCGCGAAGGTGGAGACCCTTCAACGCTCCATCGACGAGACGACCTTGGTTGCGACGAGGGAGCCCCGTTGGGACGAGCACTATGCGGTCCGCGAGGACGCCCTGCCCGTCGTCATGGACGGTCAGGCGATCGCGGTGCTCACCCGGGAGGTGTCCCAGGCCGTGTCCAGGAGTTCGAGCCGCCTCGAACTCAACCACAAGGGGGCCGCGGACGAGATCCTCGGGATGATCGTCCGAGGAGAGTTTCCGATGCCCACGGCGGTTATGGGGCCCAGACGGGGGGCCCCCCGCGTCGGTGACGGGATCATCCGCCTGGACGACCAGGGTCATGTCACCTACGCCAGTCCCAACTCCCTGTCGTGCTTCCACAGGCTGGGCGTGACGGGGACGCTCGTCGGGCGCTCCCTGCCCCGCATCACCAGCGAGGTCATCTCTGACAAGGAGACGATCGACGAGAACCTGGCTATGGTCGTCATGGGTCGGGCGGCATGGAGAACCGACCTGGAGGCCAACGGCGGATGTCTGTCGATCCGGGCGATCCCCACGCTCGTCGATGGGGTGAGGACCGGGGCCCTCCTCCTCGTCCGGGACGTATCGGACCTTCGCCGCCGGGAGCGCGAACTCATCACCAAGGACGCCACCATCCGAGAGATTCACCACCGGGTCAAGAACAACCTCCAGACCGTTGCGGCGTTGCTCCGACTCCAGAGCCGGCGTCTCGAGGCCCCGGAGGCGAAGGCGGCTCTCGCGGAAGCCATGAGGAGGGTGTCGACGATCGCCCTGGTGCACGAGACCCTGTCGGGGACCTTGGACGAACTCGTCAATTTCGATGACCTCGTCGTCCGGAGCGTTCGAATGGTCGCCGATGTCGCGACTGCCGACGTCCAGGTCAAGGTGGTCCGGGAGGGGGACTTCGGGCTTATCCCCGCGTCGGTGGCCTCGTCGCTCGCGTTGGTTGTGACGGAACTCGTCACGAACGCCGTCGAACATGGGTTCGTGGGGAAATCGAGCGGGACGGTGACAATCCGGGCCGAACGCAACGGCGACGACCTCCACGCCGTCATCGCGGACAACGGGGTGGGGATTCGGTCGAAGCCGTCCGGGCTCGGGGCCCAGATCGTCACGACCCTGATCGAGAACGAACTCGGGGGGCAGCTAGAGTGGCGAGCCGTGGGAACGGGCAGCGAGGTCGACATCCACGTCAACGTCGGACCCTAGGGGCCGCGGGGCGCCAACGCGAACTGGGGTCGCGTCCGTTACCGAGGGCTTGACGCTATTTGGCTGCCCGGCGCGCTCGGGCGGCCCGACGCTTGAGGGAGCGGCGTTCGTCCTCGGACAGCCCTCCCCAAACGCCGGAGTCTTGGTTGTGCTCCATGGCCCAGATCAGGCAAATCTCGCGGACCGAGCACGAGGCGCATACCTCCCGGGCACGTTCGAGTTGCTCGAGCGCCGGGCCGGTGTTCCCGATGGGGAAGAACAACTCCGGATCGTCGACGTCAAGGCACGCCGCGCGGTCGCGCCAATCCATGATGGGCTCCTTGTTTGATGGTCTGAGGACTGTCTCGCCTTTGAGGAAGAGGCGGGGTTACTTCCCAAACCTCGGTTTACCAGGCTCTCATGCAGATGGGGGATTGACAAGGGACTTTCGTAACGTTTTTTTTCTGTCGGGGGTGGGGGGGCTATCCCGACTCGGTAGGGGGTGGCGCCGATCGCCGTCCTCGGGCGGATCGGCGAGTTGAGCGGCCAGAGCTCGCCCGTGTTGGACGATCACGACCCTGAGCGGGGGAGGATAGGGGTCGATGAGGCCGTCCAGGCTACCCCGGAACGCCTCTCGGGCCAGCCGTTCCGTCGGTTCCACCACGATGACCGCTCCCGGTTCGGGGGCCGTTCTAGGGCGAGCCAGCAGGCTTTCCGAGAGCTCCACATCGAGGGGGCGTCCCCGAAGTCCGGCCACTTCTCGGAGGCTGGCTTCGACCGCCGCCCTGGCCGTACCCGGCGGGCCGAGGACGACCACGGGGAGATCGGGGTCCACGGAAATGGACCCTCCGTCGTCCCCTCCGACCCCGATGATGAATCCATCGCCGAGGTCGGCTCGGTTCAGCCTGCTCGGGAGCGGAGTCACGAGAGGCTCGTCGACGACGTCCGACGCCTGCCCGACCTGGCATTCACACCACCTCCCCGCGACGCCGAAACGGGCGCGCCCCGGGCCTGGTGCGATCCCCGCGAGATCCCTGGGCATGGACCAGCCAGCGTCGTCGACGGGATCTCCTCCGGTGAAGATGAGGAAGGCGGTGGCGTGTTGGGCGAGTCGGTGTGTCCCTCCCTTGGGAAGCGCGAAGGCGAGGGGCAGCCCCGAGCAGGCCCGCGAGGTGAGGCTCTCGACGGGGATGCCCCGGTCGGTGTCGGCGAGGATGGCCAAGGCCCGGTGGGCGTCGTCGACGAGGAGGAGGACATCGGGTAGCGAGAAGGAGAGGGCGATCGTCCGGGCCGCCTCCCGGGGGTCCGAGGGAAGCCATACGGGCCTGAGTCCGACGGAGCGGGCGCGGAGGGCCAGAAGCCTCAAGGCGGTCGTTCGACCGGATCGTGGGGGTCCGGCCACGGCCAGGGGGCCCGATCGAGGGTCCCAGAAGAGTCCCGATTGACGGCGCTCCTCGGGAAAGTCACCAACCCCCAGCCATAACCCGTCTTCGGGGTTCGGGTCCGAGTCAGCCCCGCCCCTGTCGTCGTCGAGGGCGCAGGGAAGGGGAGGGAGCCATAGGGGAGAGGCGTGGGGGCGATCGTCCCATTTCTCACAGGCGGCCCCGGCCATGGCACGGGCGGATTCCGCGAGATCGTCACGATCACCCCAGGGTCGAACGCGAGGGGTCGGGGTCAGGCACGCCAGCGCGGCCTGGATTCGGGTTCGACGAGTTCCCGTGAGCACGATGGCTCGGCCGGGGGTGTCGGTGCCGATCTCAGTCGCATCGGGAGTCCCGACGAGGTCCCGGGATTCGGCGTCCGTCACGACCCTCAGGGCGATGGTGGTGCCGATGTTCGCCCGGATTTCTGGAGTGACGGCTCCGGCCGGGCGTTGGGTGGCCAGGACGAGGTGGAGGCCCAGAGAACGCCCCTGGGCGGCAAGACGGGCGAGGTCGGGCAAGAACTCCCGGTACTGGGCGGCCAATTCCTGATACTCGTCGGCGACAACCAGCAGCCTCGGGGGGGCTCCGCCTTCCGCCTCCCAGTCTTGGAACGAGGACAACCCGACCTTGGCGAGGGCCTCCTTTCGCTCCTCGAGTTCCCGGGCCAGGGCCCTAAGGGCCCGTCGGGCCAGGTGGGGGTCGAGGTCGGTGAGGATTCCCCTGAGATGGGGGAGGCCCGTGAGGGCCCGGACGCCGGCCCCTCCCTTGAAGTCGATGAGGGCGATCCCGATCCGGTTGGGCGGGTATTCGAGGGCCAAACCCAGGACGAGGGTCTCGATGAGAGCGGACTTGCCCGACCCTGTCGTGCCGGCTATGAGGAAGTGGGGTCCGTGGGAATCGAGATCGAGGACGTAGGATCCCGACGAGGAGACGCCCAGGGGGGAGACGAGACCCGATCGTCTCTCTGGATCCGGTATCGCGAGATCGGCCCAGCGGACGCGGGGGGGAAGGAGGCGGCCCCCCGATTCCCCGGCAAGGGTACGGGCGAGGGAGTCGGCTTCCCTTGGGCCGATGGCCACGGGCGGAAGCCCATGCGCCGTACCGTCTCTCGTGAGCGTCCATCCTCCGGGGTTGGCCGTGGCCAGGGCGTCGCTCCAGGATGGAGGTTCCCCCCCGTCCATGAGCGTGAATTCGGGATCGTCGGGGTGGGGGTCGGGGAGCCACCGCATCCACGGCTCCTCCCATCCGCTCTTCGGGCGCCTCCCGATGGCAAGAGTCAGGGCACGGGCGAAGGCACGGGTGCGTTCGTCATCTCCGATGACCGCGACGCTGCGGGGAGGGCGGGTCGACCAGGCGCGACGAGACTCCGGAAGGAGGGAGGGGAGGACGGCCAGGTCCCAGAAGGATCGAGGCTTGCGAAATCGGACAGTATTCGACGAGACCAAAAGGAAGACCGGGTAGACGAGGCCGAGGAGCGCGATATACCACCGGCCGGTCATCGCGGCGATCATGACGCCGCTGATGGCGGAACTCGCCGCGGGGGCGAGCCTTCCTGTGAGGCTCGAGGATTCCTGGGGGGTGGCGGGGCGGGAGGGATCCGGTTCCGGGGGCCTTTCCGCGGGTCCGACGACGGCCACGAGGGAGGTGCCGACGGCGAAGACGTCCCCGATTTGGGTCGTCGCCGAACGGCCGATCCTGCGGGAAGTCGATCCGCGCCAGAGCGTCGTCCCGTTGGAGGAACCGAGGTCCTTCGCTTTGAGGGACACTCCGGGGGCAATGAAGAAGTGGGCGCGGGACACGGTCGGGTCGTCAACGACAAGGCCCGCCTCGCGGCCCCGTCCGATCACGATGCCGTCTGGCCCGACGGGGGCAAGCCTCCCGGCCCCAGGTCCCGCGATTACGAGGAGTGCCGGACCCCGGGGGGGCGCGCACGGGAGCCCGGGATTCGGGTTGAGGAGCGCGCCCTCGAGGAGGGGCCAGGCGCCCGCTGGGTGTTGGGGGTCGAGGCGGGCATCCCCGCACCAGGCCTCGTCGAGGGGCGCCCCGATCGCACGCGCAGCATCGGCGATCTCCGCGACCGTTGTCCCGTGTGCCACCTCGAGGTCGTGCCCATTCCCGACGGTCATCCTCATCCCAGGATGATGGCGCGATCAGACCCGACCCGCCGCCTTAGGCGCCGGGCTGTGGACGAGCGTTGGGGTGGACTAGTCTCCGGACAACACGATGACCGAGGCTCGGATGGGGTCGGTCGTGCGTCCCTCGGTATCCGAAACCGTGTACTCGATCCTCGCCGTCCCAGTTTCTCCCGGGTTGGGGGCGAAGCTCAGGACGCCGTCCACGATCTCGAAGACCCCCAGGTCGTCGGCGAGGGTCGACTGGATTCCGCTCGCCTCCGGGTCGAGGTCGATCGTCGCGACGTCGAGGCTGGCGTCTCCGAATGCCATGTCGTTATCCAGGATCGCGACCGTCGCGATTGTGCCCTGTCGGATGGAGACGATGTCCTGGTCGCCGACGGGGCCGAACTCGTTCCAATCGGTGCCGAGTTGAACGTGGCTGTTCCAGTTCGACACGAGCGTGCACACGGCGCCCGGGCAGTACACGACGAACCCGTCGTGGTCGAGGGGTGTGTACCCGGGGTTGGTCGGCTGCATCATCCAGAAGTTGGTGCCATCCCCGCCGTTGTCGTAGAAGGCCTCGAGCCACTCGTCGAACACGGGGAGCCGCGTCGGCTTGCCGCGCCAGCCGTACTCGCCGATGTAGAACGGCTTGTCGGCTTCGTTGGCGATGTCCGCGTGACGCTCGATCCACCACACGCCCCACTCCGTCCAGTCGTCCGTCGGTTCCTCGGGGGTCCAGTGGTCGGGGTAGAGGTGGATGCCGTGGATGTCGATCGAATCCAACGCCGTGATGGCCACGGGATCGCCGCTCTGGCTGCAGTTGACGTACCATTCGCCGTTTCCCGGTGTATCGCAAAGAAAGCCCTCGGACCCGAAGGAGACGAGGTGGTTGGTATCGATCGACTTGACGTAGTCGGCCATCTCCTCCACCCACGGGACAATTGTCGACGTGCGGCAGTCCGCACTTGACGGATACGGGCCGGAATTCGAGCACCGGAGCTCGTTGGCGAGCTCCCAGGCCATGATCGTCGGATCGTCCTTGTACTTGATCCCCGTGATCGTGTTCTCACGGTTGAGAACGTGGCTGACCCAGGCCT
>CAYTLH010000162.1:0-11867 GCA_964438525.1 uncultured Demequinaceae bacterium
GCGTCGATGCGGTCCCGGTCGAGGCTGGCCGCCCCCTGGACGATGAAGTCCTTCCGGGGCGCGACATCGCTCCCCATCAACAGGTTGAAAACCTCCTCCGCCCGCTCGGCATCGTCCACCGTGATGCGGCGAAGCGTCCGCTTGGCCGGATCCATCGTCGTCTCCGCGAGCTGGTGGGCGTCCATCTCCCCAAGTCCCTTGTACCGCTGGATGTCCTTGTTGTACGGCCGCCCGCTCCGACGAAGTTCGGCGAGTTTCTGCCGAAGCTCCCCCTCGGAATACGTGTAGACGTGCTCGGCCTTGCGCCGGGCCGTCTTCCCAACCTCGATTCGATGCAGCGGGGGGACGGCGGCGAACACCCGACCCTCCTCGACGAGCGGCCGCATGTACCGGAAGAACAGGGTGAGGAGGAGGGTGCGGATGTGGGCGCCGTCGACGTCGGCGTCCGTCATGAGGATGACCTTCCCGTAGCGGACCTGATCGAGGTCGAACGTCTTGCCCGAGCCCGCCCCGATGACCTGGATGATGCTCGCGCATTCGGCGTTGTGGAGCATGTCCGTGACGGACGCCTTCTGGACGTTGAGGATCTTCCCCCGGATCGGCAGAAGGGCCTGAAACTCGGACCGGCGGGCGAGCTTGGCCGTGCCGAGGGCGCTGTCCCCCTCGACGATGAAGAGCTCGCTCGCCTCGGTGTCGGCAATGCGGCAGTCCGCGAGCTTGGCTGGCAACGACGAGGACTCGAGGGCGTTCTTCCGTCGAGTGATCTCCTTCTGCTTGCGGGCGGCGACCCGGGCCTGCATCTCGGCGACGACCTTCTCCATGACCGCGGTCGCCTGCTGCTTGGTCGCGGCCTTGGTGGATTTGAGCAACGCCCCGAGCCCCTCCTCCACAACTCGGGCGACGATTCCGCGGACGGGTCCCGTGCCCAACACCTCCTTGGTCTGGCCCTCGAACTGCGGCTCGGGGACGCGGACGGTGACGACGGCTGTAAGGCCCGCCATCATGTCGTCCTTCTCGATCCGCGCGCTCCCGTCCTTGGCGCTCAGTTTGAGCCGCCTCGCGTTGGCCTCGATGGCCCGGCGGACGGCCTTGGCGAGCCCGGCCTCGAAGCCAGAGAGGTGGGTGCCGCCGTGCGGCGTGGCGATGATATTGACGAAGGACCTGACCGTCGTGTCGTACCCGGTCCCCCACCGGAGCGCCACGTCGACCAGGCATTCGCGTTCGACATCCTTGGTGACGAGGGCCCCTGACGCCGTGAGCACCTGGGAGGCCTCGACGAAGGTCTCCGAACCCTTGATCTCCCACGTGTCCGTGATGGCTTTGTCCTGGCCCAGGTGATCGACGAAGTCCCGGGCTCCGCCCGTCGACTTGAACGACCGCTCGACCGGCTCGCCGGATTGCCTGGCGCTCCCGTTCCTCTCATCCCGGATGACGAGTTCGAGCCCGGGGATGAGATAGGAGGTCTGGCGGGCGCGCGCGATGAGGTCGTCGTGCTCGAGTCGTGCGGATTTGGAGAACACCTGCCGGTCGGGCCAGAAGCGAACCCGGGTGCCCGTGACTCCCCTCCCCACCTTGCCCACTTGCTCCAGCCGAGAAGACTCGGTGAAGGGCTCGAACAGGGCGTCGGGGTTTAAACCCGACGCCGGGTCGCGGAACACCCCCGGCTCTCCTCGACGGAAGGCCATATGGTGGGTGACGCCGTCTCGGTCGACCCAGACGTCGAGACGTTCGGACAGGGCATTGACGACGGACGCCCCGACCCCATGGAGCCCTCCGGAAGCGGCGTACGATCCCCCGCCGAACTTGCCCCCGGCGTGGAGTTTGGTCATGACGACCTCGACACCCGTCAGGCCGGTCTTGGGTTCGATGTCGACCGGAATGCCCCGGCCCTGGTCCCGCACCTCGACGGACCCGTCCGAGTACAGGACGATGTCGATCCGCTCCCCGAATCCGGCAAGGGCCTCGTCGACGGCGTTGTCGAGGATCTCCCACAGGCAGTGCATGAGCCCGCGGGAGTCCGTCGTTCCCACGTACATGCCCGGGCGCTTGCGGACGGCCTCGAGTCCCTCGAGGACGCTGAGGTGCCGGGCGGAGTAATCGGACGGGGCCACGGAGCAAGCCTAGGCCTCGGGCCCGACCCGAGTGACGAGCCGCGCCGCGATCCTGGGCGAGCGATCCCGTCCCACGGGAAGAAGGGTCAACCCCGTCGGCGACACCCCCCTTCCTCGTGCAAGAATGAGCGGCGATGCCCCGACACAACAGACCCGTAGACCCCCTCTGGATAGCCGTCGACGATTTCGTCGATGGCCACCTGACCCCAGACGACGAGTCATTCGAGGCCGCCCTTGGGCGCCAGCGGGAGGCGGGCCTTCCGGACATCGCCGTCTCGCCCTCCCAGGGTCGCCTGCTCGAGACCCTGGCCCGCAGCACCGGTGCCCGACGCATCTTGGAATTCGGAACCCTGGGCGGATACTCGACCCTGTGGCTGGCCCGGGCCCTTCCGGAAGACGGCCGGATCGTCACCTTCGAGCGCGAAACCAAGCACGCGGAGGTGGCCCGGGCGAACTTCGCCGCCGCCGGCGTCGAGGACCGGATCGAGATCCGGGTAGGACCCGCAGAGGACCTCCTCGCTACCCTCGACGGCGATGAGAGATACGACTTCGTCTTCATCGACGCGGACAAGCCGAACAACTCCCTCTACCTCGACGCGGCCCTCGCCCACGCCAGGCCCGGGGCGCTCGTCGTCGTCGACAACATCGTCCGCGGCGGCGCCCTGACGGACGCGACGAGCGAGGACCCCAAGGTCAGGGGCTCCCGAAAGGTGGTCGCGCACGCCGGGCAATGCCCGGGGATCGCGGCCTCGGCCGTCATACAGACCGTCGGGCGCAAGGACTACGACGGGTTCCTCATCGCCGTCGTCGGATAGCAACTAGGCTTCCGCCCTGCCGCTTCGCTACGGATCGCCTACCAGAAGAGGTGGAGGACGATCCCCGTTCCCGAAGCGAGGCCGATGATGGCCCAGACGAGCGGCACGGACTTCTTCTTGTTGCGGTACAGGAACGCGAGACCGGCCACGACACCCAGGATGAGGCCGTAGGCCAGGAGGTGCCAGCGATCCTTCAGGATGTACACCACCTTGTCGGATGTGTACTTGATGAACACCACCCCGAGACCGGCCACGAGAGCGATCGTGCTCGCGCGGAACATCACTCTCGTGACGTCCTTCGACTTCTCCTTGATTTGGTGAGTGACCCCGCCGAAGACTGCGGCGAGGGCGAGCAGCATGAGGGCGGTGAACCCATCGATGACAGCGTTCATATCCTCTCCCTTGGGGATACGCATGGACGCGGACCTTCCCCGTCGCCCTCACCCTAGCGATCGAAAGGCGGGCGTCAAGCGTCCGAGGGATGGCTTCAGCAGATGTCCGATCCCGGATACGCCTACCCGCCGAGAAAGACCTGCATGGGGGAACCCGGCTGGGGGACGAAGCCCAGATCCTCGTATAGCCGTATTCCGGTCGGCGACGCATGGAGTTCGACGACTTTGGCGCCATGATCCTGGGCCCATTCCATGACGGCCTCCATCAGTCGTCGCGCGTATCCGCGTCTTCGGAAACCCGGATCGGTTGACACCCACTGGATGTAGCCTCGCCAAGAGGCCTCTTCCCCGGGAGGGGCGAGCCTGGGCACACGGTTGAGCACGGCGCACGACGCAAGGCCCCTGTCCGCCTCGATGACCCATCCCCACAGGTCAACCCCCAGCCGTCGTTTGACGTCCGCCAGAACACGCTCGCGCCATTCATCTGTCAAGGTTAAGCCCATGGACTCATACATCAGGCCCGCCAGACGTACGAGTTCGGGCCCGTCGGATGCGACGGCCGGGCGAACCTGGACCATTCCACTCATCTCTCGCCCAATCCGCTATTCCTCGATCTCCAGGTGCTGGTAGTCGGAGTTGTTCCACACCCCGCCCCAGAAAAAGCCCGCATCCAGGAAGGCTTGGAGCGCCGCCTCGCCTTCGATAAGCATCCCCGGGGCGTCCATCGTCCGGTCGACGTACGCCCACCCCTGGGGCGGCTGCGCCTCGCCATGGTAGACGTAGGGATTCTCCACGGGATTAACGTCGATCGCCCGGCCGTAGGCGTGATTCGACCATTGGCTGGTGCCGCCGATGTACCGGCAGTTGTAGCCCGACGTATTGTCGGCCGCCATGGAAGCGTCGTCGCTGCCGTCGAACTCGTCGATGTTGAGGATGGAGTAGATGGGGAATCGCAGTCCGAAGAGGTCGGCGAACGCCTGCCGCGACTGGTCCTCGATCGCGGCGTTGATGACCAGCTCCCCAGTCTGGACGTCTCCCTCGAAGGTCCAGTGGGAGATGGTGACGACGATCAACTCCTCGATCCCCACTGGGCAGTCCTCGTGCCAGGTGAGGGCGTCCTCCGCCGTCGCCGGCCTCGACTCCCACGCGAACGTCGGCGACGGGCTGGGGGATGGGCTGGGTGACGGGCTGGGGCTCGGGCTCGGCGAGGGCGATCGCGACGGGATCGGGGCGGCCGAGCACGAGGCCGTCAAGGTCGCGAACGCCATGACGAGGAGCGCGAGGGGGCGGACGCGGGCCATCAGTCGAGGTAGTCGCGGAGGACCTGGGAACGCGACGGGTGGCGGAGCTTGGACATCGTCTTCGATTCGATCTGACGGATCCGCTCGCGGGTGACGCCGAAGACGCGTCCGATCTCATCCAGGGTCTTGGGCTGGCCGTCGACCAACCCGAAACGCATACCCACGACTCCGGCCTCCCGCTCGCTCAGGGTCTCCATGACCTTGCTCAGTTCCTCCTGGAGCAGGGTGAAGCCCACGGCGTCGGCCGGGACGACCGCCTCGGAATCCTCGATGAGGTCCCCGAATTCGCTGTCGCCGTCCTCCCCCAGCGGGGTGTGAAGCGAGATCGGCTCCCGCCCGTACTTCTGCACCTCGACGACCTTCTCGGGTGTCATGTCGAGCTCGGCGGCAAGCTCCTCCGGGGTGGGTTCGCGGCCGAGGTCTTGGAGCATCTGGCGCTGAACCCGGGCGAGCTTGTTGATGACCTCGACCATGTGTACGGGGATGCGGATAGTACGCGCCTGGTCCGCCATGGCGCGCGTGATGGCCTGCCGGATCCACCAGGTGGCGTAGGTGGAGAACTTGTATCCCTTGGTGTAGTCGAACTTCTCGACCGCGCGGATGAGCCCCAGGTTGCCCTCCTGGATGAGGTCGAGGAAAAGCATCCCCCGGCCGGTGTAGCGCTTGGCGAGGGAGACGACGAGACGGAGGTTCGCCTCGAGCAGGTGGTTCTTGGCGTGGCGCCCGTCGTTGGCGATCCATTCGAGTTCGCGGCGGTACTTGTTGTCGAGTTTCTTCTTGGCCGACGCGAGCTTCTCTTCGGCGAACAGGCCGGCCTCGATTCGCTTGGCGAGGTCCACCTCTTGCTCGGCGTTGAGGAGGGCGACCTTTCCGATCTGCTTGAGGTAATCCTTGACCGGGTCCGCCGTGGCGCCAGCCGTGACCACCTGCTGGGCCGGGGCGTCGTCGTCGCTGGACCCGATGACGAAGCCCTTGCTCTCCTCCTCTTCCTCCTCATCCTTGAGGTCGGCGTCGACGTCGACTTCCTCCTCGCCAGCCAGGTCGGCGGCGTTCGGCTCCTCCGCGAGTCCGTTGTTCCCGGGGGCCTCCGCGCCCTTCGCGCCCTTGTCCGATGAGGGGCCGTCCTTCTTCGCGGCCGTCAGTCCCTTGGAAACCCCGGGCTTGGCCTTGCCCTTCGTTGCGGGTTTCGTGGTCGAGGACTGGACCTTGCCCTTCGCCGCGGGCTTGGCCTTGCCCTTCGCTGCGGGTTTCGTGGTCGAGGCCTGGGCCTTGCTCTTCGCCGTGGGCTTGGCCTTGCCCTTCGCTGCGGGTTTCGTGGTCGAGGCCTGGGCCTTACTCGTCGCCGCCGGCTTGGCCTTGCTCTTCGCCGCGGGTTTCGTGGTCGAGGCCTTGGTGGATGGCGTATCCTTCACGGCCGTCGCCGTCGTATTCGCGGACGAGGCGGATGATCCCTGTCTCCCCTTAGAGCCGGAAGTGGCGGCGGACGCCTCGCTCGACTCGTCTTTCCGACGCTGGAATAGGCTGGGCGGCACCGAAGAAACCTCTCGTTGGGACAGGGGGTTTGCGTCGGCCTTTCGCCGTAGCGCAAAATTCATCTAATTGTAACGCTCAACGCCGCCCTGTCGATTCCATGACCCCCTCCCTCCGATCCCAATTAACCCCGTACCACCGCAAATGGGACAGAGAAATCGAGATCAGGCCGCCCTCCTCCACCCGGGATCGATGCCGGCGAGGACGGTGCACTCGAGGAGCCCGGCCAGGCGGTACCCGGGTTCGGCTTGATGCGCCCTCGCCAGCAGGGACCGGCAACTGTCATCGTCTCCCTCCCACCAGGCGAGCATCGCGCACAGAGTGAGGCTGGGCGCCCGACGCCGCCGCCGGGCGTGCGCAGTCAGGAAACCCAAGAGATCCCAGACGGGAGCGATCGCCTTGGGGACGGGAGGAACCCCCTCGCCAGGAGAGAGCAATGTTCTGAGGGCTTCCGACACCTTGCCGTCGGCGCTACCGTCGAGCACGCCCACGGCCACCCCGGCCGATCCGGACACGAACGAGACCACGATCGCGTCGCGAATCCTCCGGTCTTGAAGCGCCTCGATGAGCGCACCCGCCTCGGCCTCGGTCGGACAACGATCCCGAAGCATCCCCTCGAGGGCGTCCGCCCACCGCGAGAATGACCGCCTCCTCCATGCGACGATGTCGTCGTCGCGCTGATCCCTCCATCGGATCCCGGCTCGTGCGACTCGGCGCCTCGCCGCCTCATCCACCTCAAACCTGGCGTCCGGAGACGCCCCGAATCCCCCGTGGGTGGGCGTGAACGCCCGGACGGCCTTCCCGGGCAGATGCGGCGTCGCCGGAACGGCCCTCCCCTCGATCGGGCAACACGACTCCCGGAGGCACCCCGGCGAGAAGAACCTCCCCCGCACGACGGCCCAGGTTTCGACCTCCTCGACCACCTCGGCTACCGCGGGCCTCAGACTGTCCATCGCCGGGCAGCCGAGCCTCACATCCTCGTCCGTATACGAAACCATGACGGCGCTGTCCGCCCCATCCTTCACCAGGTGCCCGGACGCCGACCAGGCCAACGGGGAAGCGACATCGGGGTTGAGGCAATCCTGTCGATCGAGACGCAGGACGACCCCGACCTCACCCCCCTGCCGAATCGAGACGATCGCCACGCTCTCGTCCGGACGGAACCCCAACAAGGCGGGAAGTGCCGCGATGAGTTCCCCCGGTCCCCGAAGATGGGTCGTCTCCATCCCCCAACCCTCCCGGGAAGCCGGAGGGAGAGGGAGGGGTCGCCTGATCGCGGTGGATGACGGCCCTATCCATCTCCCCTGAGGACCTCGGTCACCGTGCGGCCTCGGCGATATCGACGGTCACCATCGTCCACGATGCCGGGGGGAGTGCTAGACCGATCGAACCCGGCCCGACGCGGATTCCCTCCACGGCTCGGGGAACGACCCTGTCGGGCTGGTCGGCGGTGTTCACGGCATGGACGTCCTCGTCGTGAACCGCAACGGCCCTCGCCGCGGTCGCCCGACCCACCCGGGAGAGGTCGATATCGCAATCCTGCGCCCGGATCGCATCCCGATTAACCGCGAATACGGCGAGGTGCCCCTGATCGTCCCACGTCGCCGCGGCGTTGACGGTCGGAACCTCCCCGTGCCGGCCGGTCTCGTGGGTCGGCCCCGAGGCCTCGACACGAAGGGATACCCCGCGAGCCTCTCGCGCCGTCAGCGCGAAGGGATGGAACGTCGCCTGCCTCCACGCACGGCCGCCAGGCTCCGTCATGATCGGGCCGATGGCGTTGATGAGTTGTGCGAGGCACGCGATCCGGACGCGATCCGCATGCCGAAGAAGGGTGACCAGGAGATCCCCGACCACGACGGAGTCGCAAACCGAGTAGACGTCCTCGAACAGCCTCGGTGCCGTCTGCCACTCGGTCCGCCCGTCATCGGCGTGCTTGGAGAAGTACCACACGTTCCACTCGTCGAATGAGACGTCGATGCGCTTGTCCGATCCACGCTCGGCTGCGACCTCGTCGGCGGCCTCCGTCACCCCGTCGATGAAGGCGTCCATGTCGGCCCCCGACGCGAGGAAGGAGGCGAGGTCCCCGTCGTGCTCTTCGTAGTAGGCGTGCGCGGAGATGTAGTCGACGTGGTCGAAAGCCCGGGTGAGCACGGTGCGCTCCCAAGCCCCAAACGTCGGCATCGACTTGCCGGAACTCCCACAGGCGACGAGTTCGATGGTCGGGTCGACGCCTCGCATGGCATGGGCCGTGTTGCGTGCGAGCCATCCGTAGTGCTCGGCGCTGGCGTGCCCGACCTGCCAAGGCCCGTCCATCTCGTTGCCGAGAACCCACAGCCGGACTCCGTGAGGCTCGGACGTCCCGTTCGCTCGGCGTCGTTCGCTCAGCGCCGTCCCGCCGGGATGGTTGCAGTATTCGAGCAGGTCGACTGCCGCCTCTACTCCGCGCGTCCCGAGGTTGACGGCCATCATCGGCTCGACTTCCGCGGCCCGGCACCAGCGGACGAACTCGTCCGTCCCGAAGGCATTCGGCTCGATCGAGTGCCACGCAAGATCGAGGCGGGTCGGACGGGAAGCCTCTGGCCCGACACCGTCCTCCCACCGATACGACGAGACGAAATTGCCGCCGGGGTATCGGACGGTCGTGACGCCCAACTCGCGCACGAGGTCGAGGACGTCACGTCGGAAGCCGTCGGCGTCCGCGAGGGGGTGGCCCGGCTCGTAGATGCCGGAATAGACGCAACGCCCGAGGTGCTCGACGAACGAGCCGAAGAGCCGGCGGTCGATCGTCCCGATTCTCGACGAGGCGTCGAGGGCGAGATGCGTGCGACCCATTCCAGTCCCTTCGTTCCTTCGTCTACGGAGACGTCGGAACCAGCATAGGGCGAGGGACCGTCGAGACGTGCACGTTCGACCCCATCTCCGGTCCGCCGTAGGCTGGGCCCGTGGACGAGGAGCTCGACGAGTGGAGGGACGGCGTCAACCGGATCATCCTCGCCACCCTCGGATCCATAACCGCCGCCATGGTGCCCGTCGGCGCGGCAAGCCATGACCTCACCCGCACGATCGCCAACGTGGCCGAGGGCGGAAAGCGCTTACGGTCGATCCTGACGCTCGCGTCCCATCACGCCCACGGGGGCGCCTCCCCTCACGCGGCTATCGCCTTGGGGGCGGCGCTCGAGCTTTTCCACACCGGGGCCCTCCTCCATGACGACATCCTCGACGATTCCGACACTCGTCGCGGGAAGCCCTCGGCCCACCGACGTTTCGCCGCCCACCACAAGGACAAGGGCTGGGAAGGCGACCCCCTCACCTTCGGGAATGCCGGGGCGATCCTGGCCGGAGACGTGGCCCTCATGGCCGCGACCCGGGCCCTCCACACCGCCACCTCCCTCCTCTCCGGCCCGGCACGGGAGCAGACGGCCGACCTTTTCCACGACGCCATCGACGTCGTCATAGCCGGACAGTACCTCGACATGCAACTGGCGGCTCAGCCGATCGACGCCCTCGACCATCAGGAAGCCGACATCCGCACGACCATCAGGGCGAAAACCGCCGCCTACACGTGCGAGGCCCCCCTATCGCTCGGGGCGGCATCCGCCGGGGCAACCAGCGCGGCGATCGACGGCATCAAGGAGGCCGGGGTCTACCTCGGGCTTGCCTTCCAACTTCGGGACGACATCCTGGGCATCACGGGAGACCCGAGCGTGACCGGTAAGCCCTCCGGCGACGACATTCGGGAGGGCAAGCGGACCCTCCTGGTGTGGCACGCGTGGGGCCGGGCGAAGCAGAGCCAACGGTCCACCCTGAAGAAGGCCCTCGGGGTGAGGATGGCTTCCGACTCCGATGTAGCGGCGGCCGTGGAGGTCATCCGCCGGGTCGGCGCCCTCGACGCCGTCGAAGAAGAGATCGCCTCGAACCTCGACCGGGCGCTCCACCGACTCGGGGCCCTCAACCTCGAAGAACCCTACGCCTCTCTGCTTCTTCGAATCGCCAAGGACTCCGCAGTCCGGGACCGCTAGGACGGAGCCGGGCCGCCTAACTAGAACGAGGCCTGAGCCACCCGGCGAACGAGGGTCTTCCTTCCGGCCCTGAGGGCGCCGATGGGGGTATCGCCCAATTCGTCGTTGTCGCTCAACATCCAACGCATGACCTCATCGTCCTGAAACCCCGCGTCCGCGAGGAGGAAGAACGTCCCCCTGAGGGAGGGAAGGACCTCCATGCCCGATTCCCCCTCGATCAGGAAGGACTCGGGAATCTGCTTGCCCCCGTCGCCCTCCCGAGGGATCGCCACGAGATACCGTTCTCGCACGAGTTCCCGCACGCGGGAAAGGGGGAGGCCCAATCGTTCGGCAACCTCGGGAAGAGTCAACCACGTCGTATCGCTGGCCATCTTCCAAGCCTACAGAACATGCCCGAGCCGGAGATGGAAGACTCCCGTCTCCCCCCCTTCTACAATGGAGCGGTGTCCGACACGCTGACCGATCCGTTTGTCGGCCGTGTCGTCGACGGCCGCTATCTCGTCCGAGAGCGCCTAGCCTTCGGCGGAATGGCGACGGTCTATCGCGCCACCGACCGCCGGCTCGGCCGCGACATCGCCCTCAAGATCATGAATCCCGAGTTCTTCGCGGACGCCGAAGGCGCCGATTTCGGAGCGAGGTTCCGGAGGGAGGCCCGTGCCGCCGCCCGGCTGACCCACCCCGGGATGGTCCGCGTGTACGACCAAGGCGTCGATGGGGACACCAACTATCTGACGATGGAGTACATAGACGGCCCCAACCTGCGCCAACACCTCAACGAGGTGGCTACCGTCACCGTCGGCGAAGCCCTGACGATCGCTGACCGTCTCCTCGACGCGCTCGGGGCCGCCCACCGTCAAGGTCTCGTCCACCGGGACATCAAGCCCGAAAACGTCCTCCTCGACGAGGACGGATTCCCCAAGCTGGCCGACTTCGGCATCGCCAGGGCGGCCACGGAGGTCACGGCGACCACCACGGGAAAGGTTCTCGGGACGGTCTCCTACCTCGCCCCCGAACTCGTACGAAGTGGAGAAAGCGACTCCAGGACGGACGTGTACGCGGTCGGGATCCTCCTGTTCGAGATGGTGACGGGCCGACAGCCCTTCACGGGATCCTCGGCCATCGAGGTCGCCGCCCGCCACGTCCACGAGGACGTCCCCCCGCCCTCCTCGTACATCCCGTGGCTTCCCCCCGAATTCGACGCTCTCGTCGCCAGACTCTCCGCCCGCGACCCCGAATCTCGGCCCTTCGACGCGAGCGAGGCCCTCGCCCTCTTGAGGGAAACCCGAAGCATGATCGACGACCCGACCCTGGCACGAAAGGCCGACCCCCCGTCGGGCACCGTCCCGGTGAAGCCGGACCCCGAATCGACCGTCGCCCTGGAGCCCACGCCGACGGGCGCGACCGTCGCTCTGCCGATCGGGCTCGGGGAGGAGGTCCCCAAGGGGGAAGAGGACGAGAGGGCCCTCGTTCCGACGCCGGCCCCGGAGAAGAAGCCCACGTCGGGCCTGTGGATCATCGCGATCGCCGCCGCCGCCGCGGTCCTCACCGCGGTGGCCTTCTGGTGGTACACGACGGTCGGTCCGGGGGCCTACACCAAGGTTCCCAACATTTCAGGCCTGACCTTGGACCAGGCCTCCGAAGTCCTCGAGGAGAAGGGGATCGACGCGACCTTCGTCGACGCCTTCGACGACAACGTGGA
>CAYTLH010000163.1:0-7325 GCA_964438525.1 uncultured Demequinaceae bacterium
TGTCCTCCGCGAAGCTTGACGCGTAGTTCCTCCCGTTGTTCCTCCGTCATGGCCCCCAAATCGACCGATACCTTGGTGACGCCCTCGATCCGTCCGACCGCCTCCTTAACGTCGGCGACGATCCGGCCCTTCAGAGGACAACCCTCGATCGTCAGGTCGATTCCGACGATCACCTGACCGTCGTCTCCGACCGCCACGGATCTCACCATCCCGAGGTCCGTGATGGGTCGGCGGATCTCCGGGTCGATGACGGCGGCCAGTGCTACGCGGATATCGTCTTCTGTGGGCATGGCCTCCATGGTAAGCGCCGGGATTCCTCTCGCCAAAACGCTGCGCCGTGCGCTAGGTTCGGCTTGACGGCCAGGGCCGTCGTTGTTGTCCCATGGAGGTTGCCGTGACGTCATCCCATCAAGCTTGGAAGGCACCGGGGGAGGATTCCCTGGTGGAGCGGGCGCGACCCCGGTGGCTGCTCGCCGCTTGTGCCGGGTTGGGCGCCGGCCTCGTCGCCGCCGCCCTGTACGCGGCGATTTCCGCGGCGATGGATCGGGAGATCCTCTACCTCATCATCGCGGTGGGGTTTGTGGCGGGCATCGTCGTCGCGCGCGTCGCCAAGGTCGCCTCGCCTGTAACCGCGGCCATTGCTTTCGCGGTCGGGGCCTTCTCGGTCGCCGCGGCCATTTACCTGTATGAGGCCGCCCAATTGTGGGGGAGCCTTCCCGAGGCGCTGTCGCACATCGGCGACGCGAGCCTGGGGACCACGTTCGACGTCTATTTCAGCGATCCTTTGGGATACGTCTGGGCCGCCGCCGGGATCATCACGGCCCTTCTCGTCGGATTAGGGATCCTCGGAGGGGGCACGAACACGACCGCCGGGACGACCGATGGCCAACCGGTCCAGCACGCCACGCCCCTCACGCCCCCCGAGGGGTAGCGGGGCCTAGGCGGATTCGTCGTCGCCCGAGACCGCGTCGGTTGGGGGTTTGAGTTCCTCGAGGAGGGCGCGCAACTCGGATCTGACGAAGTCCCGGGTCGCGGTCTCGCCCACGGCGAGGCGCAGGGCCGCGACCTCGCGCGCCAGGTACTCCGTATCCGCGAGCGACCGGTCCGTCTGCTGGCGGTCCTGTTCCGCGGCCACCCGGTCCCGGTCGTCCTGCCGGTTCTGGGCGAGGAGGATGAGGGGGGCGGCGTAGGACGCCTGGAGCGAGAGCATGAGGGTCAGGGCGATGAAACCCAGGCTCGCGTCGTCAAAGTGGAGATCTTCTGGGGTGAAGGTGTTCCACAGGATCCACGCGGCGACGAAAATGGTGAGGTAAACGAGGAACCGGGGTGTGCCGATGAAGCGGGCGATGCCCTCGGAGAGTCGCCCGAACCGGTCGGGGGAACGTCTCCGGCGAATGAAGCGGGCGCGTCCCCGGGGGCGGGCGAGGCGGTCATCCACGGGCCTTCACCGCCTTCGTCGCGCCGTCGTCGCTTTCGCGCCAGTCGTCGGGTAACAGGTGGTCGAGCACGTCGTCCGCGGAGATGACCCCCAGGAGCCGGCCGTCTTCGTTCACGACGGGTGCTGCGACGAGGTCGTAGGTCGCCATACGGCGCGCGACCTCGCTGAGGTGGTCCATGGGGCTCAGGGGTGGGATGGCTGGATCGATGAAGTCTCCGACCGAGTCCCGGGGGGCCTCACGGAGGAGCCGTTGGATGTGGACGAGGCCGAGAAATCTACCCGTCGGGGTTTCAAGGGGAGGCCGGACGACGAACACCATCGAGGCGAGGGACGGGGTGATCTTCTCGTTTCGCACCAGGGCTAGGGCGGTCGCGACGGTGGCCTCCGGGCCGACGATGACGGGCTCGGTCGTCATGAGGCCCCCGGCGACGTCGTCGGCGTAGTCGAGCAACTGCATGACGTTGCGGGTGGCCTCGGGCTCCATGAGTTTCAGCAGCCTCTTCGCCTCCCGCTCGGGCAGATCCCCCAGCAGGTCGGCCGCGTCGTCGGGCTCCATGGCTTCCAGGACGTCGGCCGCCCGCTCCCGACGCAGGGTCGAGAGCACCGCCACCTGGTCGTCCTCGGGGAGCTCCTCCAGGACGTCTGCCAGCCTTTCGTCGTCGAGCGCCGCGGCGATCTCCGCCCCCCGCTCGGGGGTCATCTCATTGAGGATGGCCGCGAGCTCGGCGGGCTTGTAGTCGGCGAACGACTGGAGGACGAGTTCCGCCCCCTGGGGCTCCTCCCGCTCCCCAAAATCCTCGACGCCGTCGAGGTCGACCACGACCGCGGGGCCGCGGCGGCGCAGCCCGAGGGGGCCCTTCCTCACGCCGGACAGCCGGATGGACAGGGTCGTAACCGTCCACACCCTCGTCCGGGTCCGCTCGATCGCCAAGTCCTCGATGACCCCCTGCCCCGACCCGTCCTTGAGCGTCACCACCTGCTCGAGCATTTCGGCGATGGCGAGCTTCTCCGTCGCGCGGGGGTGGAAGCGCCGGAGGTTGACCAACCCGGTGCAGAGGACCTGCCCGGCGTCCATGGATGTCACCCTCGTCAGGGGGAGGAAGACTCGGCGGCGTCCCCCCACCTCGATCACGAATCCCACGGCGGTCGGAGCCCCCTTGGCCCGGAACTGGAGGACCACGTCCCGCACCCGGCCGACGGGGTCGCCCAGGGGGTCGAAGACCGACGTCCCGACCAACTGTGCGACGTAAACCCGCTGTCTCTGGGTGCCCATAGGGCAAGCCTAGCCGCGGCCCAGGCCGTACCCGGGAAGGCAGACCCTATGCCTCGGGACTCGTCAGGCTCCTCATCCAATCTTCGATATCGTCCGGGCGGCGGGGTAGAGCGGCCGACAGGTTCTCGGCACCGCCCTCGGTGACGAGGACGTCGTCCTCGACCCGGATGCCGATCCCCCGCAGCTCGGGGGGAACCGCCAGGTCCTCCTCCTTGAAGTACAGGCCCGGTTCGACCGTGAAGACCATGCCCGGGCGCAGCTCGCCGTCGAGGTAGAGGCCCCGCTTCACGGCGGCGCAGTCGTGGACGTCGAGGCCGAGGTGGTGACTCGTGGAGTGGACCATCCACCGCCGATAGAGACCGGCCTCGGGGTCGTCGGACGGGGGCACGATCCCCCATTCCGCCAGGCGCCTTTCGAATACCCCCATGGCGGCGTCGTGGATCTCCCGGAGGGTGGCTCCCGGCCGGACCGCGGCGAGGGCGGCGTCGGCGGCCTCGAGGACGACCTCGTATACCCGACGCTGGACGGGCGAATAGGCCCCACCGGCCGGCAGGGTTCGGGTGAGGTCGGCCGTGTACAGGCTCGGCATCTCGACCCCCGCGTCCAGGAGGAGGAGGTCGGAGGCGTGAACCGGGCCGTCGTTCGATATCCAGTGGAGAGTGGTGGCGTGGTTTCCGGCCGCGGCGATCGTCTCGTACCCGACCCCGTTACCCGCCTCCCTGGCGTGTCCGTCGAACGCCGCCTCGACGACACGCTCGCCACGCTCGTGGGCGATCGCCCTCGGCAGCTCCTGGACCACCCGCTCGAATCCGGCGATGGTCGCGGAGACGGCGGAACGGATCTCGGCGATCTCGTAATCGTCCTTGACGAGCCTCGCTTCGGCCAGCGCCCGCCGGATGGTGCGGTTCGGCTGGCCTTTCAAGCGGGTCGGGGGTAGGTCGCTGAGGGCCTTCGTGGGTATTCCCGTCATGGACTCGAATTCCTCGAGCCCGGGGCGGCGGCCGACCCAGAATTCCCCCCTCCTAGGGTCGGAGTAGAAGCCTTCGTTCTCCCGGCGGACGGGAGGGACGAGGTAGAGGACGGGATCGTGGCCTTGTCCGTTAGGTTCCATGACGAGGACGGCCCCAGGCTCGTGATCCGCCCCCAGGCCGGTGAGGTAGGCGAAGTCGGAGTCGGGGCGGAAGCGGTAGTCCGTGTCGTTCGCCCGGGGTTTCAAGTCGCCCGCAGGGACGACGATGCGGGTGGACGCAAAGGCTTCCGACAGGCGCGACCGTCGGGCAGCCGCGGGGGACGCGGCTGGGAGGCGGCCGGGGAGGCCGACGGGCGGTTCGGCCCAATGACGCGCGACGAATCCCTTGAACTCGTCCGAATCCGGCCGCTGGGCCCGCGCGCGATTCGTGTCCTCCCCTTCGGGTTTCTTACCGTCGCTGTGCATCCGTCTATCGTGTCACGACGCACGGCCGATTCCGGTTGTCCGAAGGGTGGGTAGCTCGGCGTACGCTATCGGGATGCGGATCGATCCCCATACCCACTCGACCTCGTCCGACGGGACGGACGAGCCGGCCGACGTCATCCGGGCCGCCGCCCGCGAGGGGCTCGACGTCGTCGGCCTCGCCGATCATGACACGACCACCGGGTGGGCCGAGGCGTCTCGGGAGGCCGCCACCGTCGGCCTGGAATTCATACCGGCCGTCGAGGTGTCGACCCGTCACGAGGGATCGAGTATCCACCTCCTCGCCCTGTGGCCACGGGAGGATCCGGCCTTCCTCTCGATGTTGGAGAAGACGAGAACCGCCCGGGTCGACCGGGCCCGGCAGATCGTCTCGAGGCTGGGGGAGGATTTCGACCTCACATGGGAGGGGGTCGTGTTGAAGGCCGTGAATGCCGAGACGATCGGGCGGCCCCATATCGCCGACGCCCTCGTCGACCTCGGCGTTGTGCCCGATCGCGACGCGGCCTTCGCGGAACTCCTGGCCACCCATTCCCCCTATTACGTTCCCCACTACGCCCCGAAGATCGAGGAGGCCATCGTCGTCGTCCGTTCCGTGGGCGGGGTTCCGGTCCTCGCCCATCCGGGGGCCGAGGGGCGGACCGTCGTATCGGACGATCTGATAGCCGACCTGGCGCGATGCGGCCTGGCTGGCCTGGAGGTCGACCACCGGGACCATTCGGAAACCCAGAAGGACAGGCTGTCAAAGGTGGCCGGCCGACTTGACCTGATCCGGACGGGGGGAAGCGACTACCACGGGTTGGGGAAGCAGAACCGGCTGGGGGAGAACCTCACGTCACCGGAGGCGTACCGGCTGCTCATTCAGGCCCGAGGCTAGGAGGCGGTCGGCTTCGATCCCCCGGTTCGTTTCCGGCGCCGCTCGCCTTGTTTCGCACTCGGGCCCCGCTGCCCCGCCGTAGATCGGTGTCGGTTTCCCGGATTCTGCCGGCCGCCCGAGCCCCGTCGACTCCCCGAGCCCTGCGGGCCGCCCGAACCCCGTCGGCTTCTCGATGGGTCCTTGGACGGGGGTCTCTTCCGTCCGGTCTCGCCCAGGTCCTCAACCTTCTCCGCATCGAGCCCAGCCCGCGTGCGCGCCTTCCGGGGAAGAATCCCGGTCGTCCCCTCGGGGATGTCCAGGTCGGAATACAAGTGGGGGGAACTGGAGTAGGTCTCCTGCGGCTCCGGGTATCCGAGGTCGAGGGTTTTATCGATCAGTCCCCAGCGGGGCATGTCGTCCCAGTCGACGAAGGTGATGGCCGTCCCCGTCTTCCCGGCGCGACCCGTGCGGCCAATCCGGTGGAGGTAGATCTTGTCATCCTCGGGGCATTGGTAATTGACGACGTGGGTGATGTCCTCGACATCGATCCCCCTGGCCGCCACGTCCGTCGCCACGAGCACGTCGATCTTGCCCGACCGGAAGGCCCGCAAGGCCCTCTCCCGAGATCCTTGCCCGAGGTCCCCGTGGAGGGATCCCGCCGCGAAACCGCGATCGCACAGATCGTCGGCCACTTTCGCCGCGGTGCGCTTGGTCCGGGCGAAGATGAGCGTCAGCCCGCGGCCATTCGCCTGAAGGATGCGGGCGAGAACCTCGACCTTGTCGAGGGCGTGGGCGCGGTAGACCCACTGGGTGGTCGCCTTGACCGTGGCCCCGGTGTCGGTGGGATCCGCCGCCCGGATGTGGGTCGGCTGGGTCATGTACTGCCGGGCGAGCGCCACGATGGGGCCGGGCATCGTGGCCGAGAAGAGCATGGTGTGCCGGCCGGCGGGAGTCGCCCCGAGGATCCGCTCGACGTCCGGCAGGAACCCCAGGTCCAGCATCTCGTCCGCCTCATCTAGGACCACGGTCCGGGCGAATCCGAGGTCCAGCTTCCCCTGCCGCATGAGGTCGAGCATCCGGCCGGGGGTGCCCACGACGACCTCGACGCCCTTGGCCAGGGCGTTGATCTGAGGCTCGTAGGCGCGACCCCCGTAGATCTGGACGATGCGCACCGAGCGCTTGGTCGAGGCGGTGGCCAGGTCGTTTGCCACCTGGACGGCCAGTTCCCTGGTCGGGGTGACCACGAGGGCTTGGGGCTTGCCCGGGTTGTCGAGGGAATCCCATCCCTCCTCGCCTGGGGCGACCAGGTGCTCGAGCAGGGGAATGCCGAAGCCGAGCGTCTTCCCGGTTCCCGTCTTGGCCTGCCCGATGATGTCGTGGCTGTTGAGCCCGATGGGGAGTGTCATCGCCTGGATGGGGAAGGGGGCGACGATGCCGGTCTCGGCGAGGGCTTCGACGATGGCGGGTCGAACCCCGAGGTCGGCAAAAGAGGGCGGAGGTGCGTGAGTCATGATGGCGTATTCCTTATGTCGCGAGCGTTGGCCCGAATGGCAGCCGATCGCGCAATACACGCGGCCCATGCCGCATTCACCATGACGACCGGTCAACCCTGTCGCGGCCAGTGTAGCCGCGACCGGGGGCGCCGGTGTGGGACTTCGTCCCGGATCCGTAGGCTGGTGTCGTGCCTCGGGTGGTCGTCATGGGCGTGGCGGGGTGTGGGAAGAGCACCGTCGGGGTGGCCCTTGCCCACGAGTTGGGGGTGGCGTTCCAGGACGGAGACGGCCTTCACCCTCCGACCAACATCGAGAAGATGGCGGCGGGGGTCCCGCTGACCGACGGGGACCGTGAGCCCTGGATCGCCGAGGTCGCGCGTTGGCTCGGGTCACGCGAGGAGGGCGTGGTCGCGTGTTCGGCCCTCAAGCGCGCATACCGGGATGCGATCCGGGACATCGTCCCGGACGCGGTCTTCGTTCACCTGGCCGCCCCGTTGGATGTCCTGACCTCCAGGCTCGAGCGTCGCCGAAAGGCGGGCCACTTCATGGGGATCGGAATGCTGTCGTCCCAGTTCCGCGACCTCGAGCGCCTGGGGCCCGGCGAGGACGGCATCACGATCGAGGTCTCGCGCCTGAGCCCGCGCGAGGCGTGCGAGGTGGCGAAGGCGTGGCTGACGCTGCCGGGCCGCTAGACGCCGAACCCGACCCGCCTCTTCTCTTCGCTTCCGGCCTCGACGTAGCCGATCGCCTGGGTGGGAATCATAACCTTGCCGCCTTTGACCGGGGTGAGCTCGAGCAGGGGACCCGCCAGGGCG
>CAYTLH010000164.1:0-15900 GCA_964438525.1 uncultured Demequinaceae bacterium
TGAACAAGGACGTCGACTACGAACTGGACGAGAGGAAGCGGGCCGTCGGGGTTCTGGAACCGGGCATCGAGAAGGTCGAGAAGGCCCTGGGGATCGACAACCTCTACTCCACCGAGAACACCCCGCTTATCGCCTTTCTCAATAACGCCATCAAGGCGAAGGAACTGCTGCTCAAGGACCGCGACTACGTGGTCCAGGGGGGCGAGGTCGACATCATCGACGAGCACACGGGGCGCATCCTCAAGGGGCGGAGGTACGGGGAGGGGCTCCACCAGGCGCTCGAGGCAAAGGAAGGCCTGGCCGTCAAGGCCGAGGTGCAGACGTTTGCGACCATCACCCTCCAGAACTTCTTCCGCAAGTACGAGAAGCTCTCCGGGATGACGGGGACGGCCCAGACCGAGGCGGCCGAACTCAGGTCGACGTACGGGATGGAGGTCGTCTCGATCCCCACCAACATGCCCATGATTCGCGTCGACCAATCCGACCTGCTGTATAAGAATTCCACAGCCAAATTCGACGCCATCGTCAAGGACATTCGGGAGCGACACGAGAAGGGGCAACCCGTCCTCGTGGGCACTATCTCAGTGGAGAAGTCGGAGTTCCTCTCACGGGAGTTGGACAGGGTCGGCATCCCCCACTCCGTCCTCAACGCCAAGCAGCATGCCAGGGAGGCCACGATCATCGCCGAGGCCGGGCGGCTCGGCTCGGTGACCATCGCGACGAACATGGCCGGGCGCGGGACGGACATCATGCTCGGGGGGAACCCGGAGTTCCGGGCCGTCGAGGAGATGGCGGAGAAGGGGCTCGATCCCGTCGAGGACGCGGCCAAGTACGAGAAGGCGTGGTCGAAGGCCTTCAAGGCCGCCCAGAAGGCCGTGCAGAAGGAGCACGACGAGGTTGTCGCGGTCGGGGGTTTGTACGTCCTCGGAACGGAACGGCACGAGTCACGGCGCATCGACAACCAGTTCCGCGGACGGTCGGGGCGCCAGGGCGATCCCGGGGAGTCGAGGTTCTACCTCTCCCTCGAGGACGACCTCATGCGCATCTTCCAGTCGGGTCTCGTCTCGATGCTCATGAACTCCACGGCCTTTCCGGATGACATGCCCATCGAGTCCTCGCGCCTCACGAAAGGGGTGAGGAACGCCCAGGCGCAGATCGAGGGCCACAATCACGAGGTCCGGAAGACGCTGCTGAGGTACGACGACGTCATGGCCTCTCAGCGGGACGTCATCTACTCCGAGAGGAAGAAGGTTCTCGCCGGGGAGGACGTCCGCGATCAAATCGAGGAATTCATCGGGAACGTCGTCAAGGAGTACGTCCTCGCGGCGACCGTCGGCAACCCGGACGACTGGGACATTGAGCGCCTCCTCAAGGACCTCAGGATCGTCTACCCGGTCTCGCTGACAAGCGACGAACTCATCGAGAACGTCGGGAGCCGCTCGGTCCTCTCTGACGAATACCTCATCAGGGAACTGACCTCCGACGCCAGCATCAGGTATACGGAGGTAGAGGCCAGGATCGGCCCCGACATCATGAGGCAGGTCGAACGGCAGATCGTCCTCCAGGTCATCGACGCCAAGTGGCGGGAGCACCTGTACGAGTTGGATTATCTCCGGAGCGGCATCGGGTTGAGGGCCATGGGCCAGCGGGACCCCCTGATGGAGTATCAGCGGGAGAGCTACCAGATGTTCGAGGCCCTGTCCGGGACCATCAAGGAGACGACCCTGCAACTGCTCTTCCGGCTGGAGAAGAAGGGGGAGGGCCAGGCCCCGTCCAAGGCGGCCCCGGCCGGATCCACGACGACGCCGGCCGCGGGCCCGGCGCCCAAGAGTCGGGCCCTCTCCTCGTCGGGGACGGGATCTCCGGGAGACGTTTCGATGTCCCAGATGACCTTCAGCGGGCCGTCGCTCGACACCCCGCCCGATCAGGGTGGACAGCCCAGGCAGGCCGCGCCCTCGAGGGCGCAGTTGAGGAAGGCCGCCGGGGCGAAGGGGGCGGGTAAGCGCTCGGGGGGTCAACCCGGCCCCGGCCCCGCCACCGCCACCGCCCCCAAGAAGGTGCCGGTCGTCAAGGCCCCGAAGGACGGGACCACGTATCCGGGGACGGCCCGGAACGCCCCCTGCCCGTGCGGTTCGGGGAAGAAGTACAAGCTCTGCCACGGCCGGGACGACGGGTAGCGCCCCACGAGCGTCGAACCTTCGAGGTCCAAGCGCGTTGAGGGGTGGGAAGCGTCAGGCTCGGGTTGGCGTCAGCCGATGTCGAGGGCCGTCGCCTGCCACCGTCCCCCGACGTCATCGAACCGGGCCGCGATGGCCCTGACCCTCTCGCCGTCGTCGGCCACGATGCTCGTCTCCGCCACGACGTCGCTCGTCCGGCATACGCGGATCCTGATGATATTCACCACTGACTGACGGGCGAACCCGGCGCGGACCGCGAGAGCCCTTTGCCGGGCGAGGGAGGCCCTGAGGTCGGGTGTGATCCATCGGTTGAGGTGGTCGAGCCCATCCCCACCGAGGATGACTTCGAGGGCCGTCTTGCAGACCGTGCAGGCGAGGGGGGTGGGATCTCCGAGGACCCTCCTCGGCCGGGTGTACGGGTTGAGTGGCGCGGGGATGGATCCGAGGGGCGAGACCGCATCCGGGCGCACCGCGATGACGGCGCTCATCGGTCATCACCGGAAATCGCCCTGATTGCCCTCAGAATGGTTGTCCTCATTGCTTTTCCACCCCTCCAGATCCTCAATGATCCCTAAACATGTTATTTGATATCGATAGGTGTAGCGCCAGACGCCCATCTTGTCGAGTGAATCGGGGAGGCTGTGGACAAACGTCGTCCAGTACCGTGGAACCGTGCGATGGTCTGACTTGTTCGGCGATCTCGAAGGCCAACTCGAATCTCGCGAAAACGCGGAGTTTCAGGCAGGCGTGGACGAACTCACGGCGGCTGAGCGGGCCTCGGTGGAGTTGGCTGCGCGCCTCGCGGCGGCCAAGTCTCAGTCGGTCACCATACAACTGGAGATGGGGGCGGCCGTCGCTGGCACGATTACAGACGCGACCCCCGGTTGGGTCCTGTTGCGTGACGGGCCTCGGGAGCACCTCGTGCCCCTAACCGCGATCGTCGGCGTGACGGACCTGACCGACCGGTCAATCCCGGTCGGCCCCATCGAGCGCACGTTGACGCTTGGGCACGCCTTGCGTGCGCTTCAGGCGGAGGGGGCGAAGGTGATGGTGGAGGCGCGAGGGATCCGATTCCGGGGCATGATCGTGGCCGTCGGGGCCGATCACGTCGACGTCCTCGAGGACTCGGGTCGGGAACGGATCGCCGTGCCCTTCTGGACCCTGACGAGGGTGATGTCGGTGTAGCGTCTCGCGGGTGCTACTGCTCGGACTTCGCCCGGGTGCGAGAGGCCTTGTATTGGCGTTGAATATACGCCTCCAGTTCGTCGGCCTCGATCCTCCAGGCGTTCCTTCCGCCGACTTGGATCGCGGGCAGTTCCCCGGACCGGACGAGGGCGTAGGCCTGGGCCGGCTTGATGTTTAAAGCCTCCTGGACGTCGGCAAGCGTCAAGAACCTCGTCGGCATGCTGTCAGTCTCCCATGACTGGCCGTGAGGCCCGGGTTATCCACACCCCGCCAGCGGGCTGGTTCGTCCTCGGGCAGGATGGCCACCAGGCGAGAGAAGGAGGTTTTCCATGACCCCGACACCCGGGCCCGTGGCCGGTCGGTTGAAGCGTCCGGGTTGGACCGACCCACGGCTTCTCGTTGGGCTCGCGCTCATCGTCTTGTCCGTCTGGGGCACGACGAGGCTCGTGGCACGAGCCGATCAGACCGAGCCCGTCCTCGTGGCGAAAGAGACCCTAACCCCGGGTTCCGTCCTCAGCGAGGATGTCGTCGTCGTCTCGGACGTCCGCGTAGACGATGGGTACGTATCCGCCGACGCCGCCCCGTGGGGGTCGGTCATCACCCGGACGATCATGCCTGGAGAGCTCGTCCCCTCTTCGGCGCTGACGGATGCGGGGGATGTCGGGCTCCGTCCGGTCGCCGTGGAGAGCTCTTTCCCGTTGGCCACGGGAATCGTCCCCGGGGTGATCGTGGACGTCTGGCTCACACGGGAGGGGCTGACGGGAACGGAATCTGTGCTCGTGGGGGCCGGACTCGTCGTCGACGAGGTCGACCGGGGGTCGGGTTCCTTTTCGCAGGGCGCCGAAACCGTGTACGTCCTTGTCCGCTCGGGCGATGTCGGGGACCTCCTGTCCGCCCTCGCGGAGGAGGGGGAGGTCGCCGTGGTGGGGATGCCCGGTCGGGAAGGATCGTGACCACATCGGTCATCGTCGCCCTCCGGGGACGTGGAGAGGCGAGTCTCGTCCAGGCCATCGAGGCGTACGAAGGCCTGGTGGTCGCCCGGAGGTGCGCCGACTTGGCCGAAGCCATCGCGGCCTCCACCGCTGGGTTGGGGGAGGTCTTGGTCGTCTCCGATCAACCTCGTTTGGATCGTTCGATCGTCAAGTCCCTTCGTCGGAAGAAGGTGACGCTTATCGGGGTGCCTACGAGCGAAGAGGAGAAGAAGCGACTCCTCGCGCTCGGGGTGGGCAGTGTGGCCCCCGTGGGCGCGGAGGCGGCCGACGTGGTCGCGACCATCGTCGAATCCATCGCCGATCCAATCGAGGTAAACGCTGCCCCGGCGGCGGCCCCGGAGGAGGGGGCCATCGTGGCGGTGTGGGGGCCCACAGGGGCCCCCGGACGAACGACCGTCGCGGTCAACCTCGCCTCCGAGCTCTCCCCTTCCACATCCGTCCTTCTGGTGGACGCCGACACCTATGGAGGCGCCGTATCCCAGGCGCTGGGAATGCTCGACGAGGCTCCCGGGGTCGCCGCGGTCGCCCGGGTGGCGCTTCGGGGAGGGGAGATCGCCGATGCTATCCATCGATACGCCATCGAGGTGCGTCCGGGGCTTGCTGTCATGGGTGGGGTGAGCCAGCCGAATCGATGGCGGGAGATACCCTCGGCTGCCGTGGAGGTGATGCTTCACACGTTCCGAACCGAGGCCGCAATCACGGTCGTCGACTGTGGCTTCGGCATCGAGGGAGGGGATTCGCCGTCCTCCGGGCCGGGGCGAGACGACGCGACCCGGGCCATCCTCGAGGGAGCCGACCTGGTCGTCGTGGTCGGATCGGCCGACCCCTTGGGAATCCAACGATTGGTTCGGGCTCTCGGGGATCTCTCCGATGGCTTCCCGGGGACCCGGACCGTGGTCGTCGCCAACCGGGTCCGATCCTCGGTGTGCGGCTCGAGGCCGGCCCAGGCTGTGGCCGATGTCCTCGCACGGTTCGCCTCGGTATCCGAGGTATGGATGATTCCCGATGACCCCAAGGCTTGCGATGCCGCGACGCTCGCCGGTCAAACGCTGGTCGAACGGGCTCCCCGTTCCTCGGTTCGTCGGGCCATCCAGGCCGTTGCCCAGCACGTTGGGGAATTGACCGCCCGGGAGCGGGCCGGGCTCAGCGAGGCCCCTGCCTAGTCCGTCCGACGTTCCAGCCGGGCGAGGACCTCGTCGTGCAGAAGGCCGTTCGTCGCCAGGGCGTCGCCGCCGAACGGGCCCCGGTCCCCGGCGAGGGACGTGAACCGCCCCCCGGCCTCTTCGACGATCGGGGCGAGGGCGGCCATGTCGTATAGGGCGAGGCTGGGCTCCGTCGCCACCTCGACCGTGCCCTCGGCCACGAGCATGTAGCTCCAGAAGTCCCCGAATGCCCGTGTGCGCCCCATCTGCCTCTGGAGGATGAGGAACTGGTCGAGCAGCCCCTCCTCCTCCCATCCGGTCAGGCTCGAATACGAGAGACCCGCCTCGGACAGGCTGTCGACCGTGGACACCCGGATCCGGGCCGCGTCCCCGGGGCCTCGCCCCTTCCAGGCGCCGTCTCCCCGGGAGGCGAACCACCGCGACCCGAGGGCCGGGGCGCTCACGACCCCCATGACGGGATCCCCCTCGACGAGGAGGGCGATGAGGCTGCCCCAGACCGGGACGCCCCGGATGTAGTTCTTCGTCCCGTCGACCGGGTCGATCACCCACTGTCGGGGGCCCCCGCCCGTCGTGCCGAACTCTTCGCCGAGGACGGCGTCGTCTGGGAGGTGGCGCTCGAGGATCCCTCGGATGGCCTCCTCGGCCGTTCGGTCGATCTCCGTCACCGGGGTCTGGTCCCGCTTGGACTCCACCCTGATCGACGAGTCGCCGAAGCCTCGGAGGGTGATGGCGTCGGCGGCATCCGCCAGGTGTAGGGCGAGGGACAGGTCGTCGGCATAACCCGATGCGGTCATGCCTCAACGCTACAGGGGTTCGGCTCCGATCCCGTCGAGCAGCCTCCTCAACGACTCGAGCCGGAGCCTCTTCGCCTCCGTGTCGGCCCACCCGTCGAGCGCGCATCCATCCCCGCCTCCCCGGTGAGGGCAGCGACGGGGACAGGCGGTCGCCGCCTCGGCGATTTCGGGAAAGGCCGCGAGAATGTGGTCGTGCCTGACGTGCCCGAGCCCGAAGGTCCTGAGCCCCGGCGTGTCGATGATCCATCCCGAACCGGGCAGCCGGAGCGCGACCGCGGACGACGACGTGTGACGACCCTTCCCCGTCACCGCGTTCACGTCGCCGGTCGCCCGATCGGCGTCCGGGACGAGGGCGTTGACGAGGGTGGACTTGCCCACCCCGGAGGGGCCGACGAGGACGGTGACGGAGTCGGCCAGCGCCTCCCTCAGGGCCTCGAGGCCGCCGATGCGATCGTCCGGCCCGCCCGTCGACAGCACCTCGACCCCCAGGGGTCGATACGCCGCCGTCAGGGGCTCGGCGTCGGCGAGGTCGTTTTTCGTCAGGATGAGGAGGGGGGCGAGGCCGGCGTCGAGGGCGGCCACCAGACAGCGATCGATGAGCCTGGGATTGGGCTCGGGCTCCGCGAGCGACACCACGATGCCCAGGCGATCGGCGTTTGCGACGACGACCCTCTCCTGGGGGTCCGAGTCGTCGGCACTCCGGCGGAGGACCCCCCGTCTCTCGTCGATCGTCACGATCCTGGCCAGGGTGCCCGGGTTTCCGCTGACGTCTCCGACCAGCCGGACCCGGTCACCGATGACGATCCCCCTGCGACCGATCTCACGGGCCTTGACGGCGGTGACGGGAGGTTTGCCGTCGACCTCGACGGTGAGACGGCCTCGGTCGACGGCGGTTACCCAGCCGGACACGGCGTCGGAGTGAGCGGGACGTCGCTTGGACCGTGGGCGGGACCCGCGGGGGTTCGGTCGAATCCGCGTGTAGGACTCGTCCTCCCTCAAGTGGGCTCCGGGTCCAGGCCGAGCATCGTCCTCCACATCCTCGGGAAGTCCGGCACGGTTTTCGCTGTGGTCCCGACATTGATGATTCGCGTGCCCGGGACCCGGAGTCCGATGATGGCCCCGAAGGTGGCCATCCGATGGTCGTGATACGTATGGACGTCGGCTCCGACGAGTCGGCCCGAGGCCGGGGGCGTGATCACGAGGCGATCGGGCCTGTCCTCGCAGTTTCCCCCGAGGCGTTGGATCTCTTGGGCGATCGCGGCGAGCCGGTCCGTCTCGTGGCCTCTGAGGTGCCCGATCCCGGTCAGGGTGGAGGGCCCGTCCGCGAGCGCGCACAAGGCTGCGACCGTCGGGGTCATCTCCCCGAAAGCAGAAAGGTCGGCCTCGATGGGGTAGATCGTTCCCATGCTCGTGACGGTCATGGCCCCGTCTTCGACGTGGCAGGTCGCCCCCATGCGGGTGAGGATGTCGGGCAGCAGGGCGCCCGGTTGAGTGGTCGCCTCGGGCCATCCGGGGATTCGAACCGTGCCCCCGGCGGCCAATGCGGCCGCCATGAAGGGTCCGGCGTTGCTGAGGTCGGGTTCGACCGTGACCGACTCGAGGTGGATGGGACCGGGGTGAACGATCCAGGTGTGATCGTCCGGTTGGTCGATCCGGACCCCCGCCTCCTTGAGGTTGGCGATCGTCATGTCGATGTGGGGGAGACTGGGCAGGGCGTCACCCATATGGCGGACGGTGAGCCCCTGGGGGAACCGGGCGGCCACAAGAAGGAGGCCAGTGATGAATTGGGACGACGTCGAGGCGTCGACCGAAACCTCGGATCCAATGTCGTCCGAGGGCGTCACGACGAATGGCAGGGAGTCGAGGCCGGCGTCGTCGACCTTCGCGCCCAGATCCCGCAGGGCACCGATGAGGGGTGCCATGGGGCGGTCCCGGGCCCCCGAGTCCCCGTCGAAGGACACCGGGCCGTCCGCGAGGAGGACCATCGGGGGGACGAAGCGCATGACGGTTCCGGCGAGTCCGCACTCGATGAACTGATTTCCTCTGAGGTGGCTCGGGGTCACGACCCATTCGGGCTCGGAGTCCTCGATGTCGACCGTGAGGGTCCTCAACGCGTCGATCATGAGGTTGGCGTCCCGCGAGTGAAGCCCTCCCGTGATGGTGACGGGTCCGTCGGCGAGGGCGGAGAGGATGAGATACCGGGCCGTCAGCGACTTGCTTCCGGGGATGGCGATCGTCGAATCGACCGGCCCCGTGGCGACCGGGGCGTCCCACAACTGGCCCGGGCCAACACCGGGGGTACCGACGGTTGGGCTCACGACGTTCCTCTCTCAGGTCTCAAACCTACCAATGCTGAGGGAGGCCGACGCGGAATGAAGTCACCCGGGGGATGGTTGTACGGTAGGTGGTCCCGTGCATAACGGTTGTGGATGTCGACGCTCGCCTACCCGATCGAGCGGTAGGCTCGTGTGCGATGAGTGTCGACTTGGACGAATTCGAGACCGAGGCGCTGTCCTACATGGATCAGCTGTATGCGGCGGCCATGCGGATGACCCGCAATCCGGCGGACGCGGAGGATCTGGTGCAGGAGACGTACGCCAAGGCTTTCGCCGCGCGGGAACGGTTCACGCCGGGCACGAACCTCCGGGCCTGGCTGTATCGGATCCAGACGAACGCCTTCATCAACACATACCGGAAGAAGCAAAGGGAGCCCAAGCGCACGGACGCCGACACCGTCGAGGATTGGCACCTCGCGCGCGCCGCCTCCCACGACTCCGTCGGGTTGACGTCAGCGGAGGAACACGCCCTCGACGGGCTCGGAGACGTGGACATTCGGGAGGCCCTCGGGCGGCTTCCCGACGAGTTCCGAATGGCCGTGTACCTGAGCGACGTCGAGGGGTTCGCGTACAAGGAGATCGCCGAGATCATGGAGAGTCCGGTCGGGACGGTGATGTCGCGGCTGCATCGGGGAAGGAAGATGCTGAGGGACTTGCTGCGCGAATACGCGAACGCCCGTGGGATAGGAGCCGAACGAGCCGCAGGAGGTTCCGATGGATGACCACTGCCAGGCGCTGCTGAACCAACTGTTCCGGTACATCGACGGCGAGCTCCCCGAGGACGAGTGGCGGGCCGTCGCCGAGCACCTTGAGGTGTGCGAGCGATGCGAGGCCGAGCGGAGGATCTACGTCCGCATCAAGGAGTTGGTCTCCGGCTGCCCCCACGAGGAGGCTCCCGAGTGCCTGAGGACGCGGGTTGTAAACATGATCGACCGGGCCAAAGGGGCCCAATAGGCCGCCTCAGGCGTTCGGCCGCTTGCCGTGATTGGCGGCGGACTTCCTGCGGGTGCGGCGTTTGCGTCCTCTTTTGCTCATGATGGCTCCATATCCCGAGTTGTGGTGTTTAGCGCATCATCTTCCCACACCCCTCCCGTCGTACTAGCCTCAACTTGAAGGGTCACCATGCCGATGGAGGTGTTGTGAGCGATCAACCCGTTTCTGTGATTCCCTTTCTGCACGCCTTGGCGAGCACCAACGGGTCGGACCTGCACTGCAAGGTCGGCTCGGCTCCCCGCATCCGGGTGGACGGCCGACTCCGCAAACTTCAGGTCCCGCCTCTGCGTCCCGAGGACACCCGGAACATGGTGGCCCAGGTCCTCCCCGAGGATCTCGTCCTCGAGTTCCGCGAGACCCACGAGGCCGACTTCGCCTTCTCCCTGTCGGGGGTAGGCCGTTTCCGTGTGAACGCCTACGTATCGAGGGGCATGGACGCCCTGGTGTTCAGGCGGGTGGCCGTCGGCGCCCAATCCATGCCGGAGCTCGGTCTTCCCGAGGTCGTCGGCGACCTCGCCCTCGAGCCTCGCGGCCTCGTCCTCGTCACGGGTCCGACCGGATCCGGGAAGACCACGACGCTTGCCTCGATGATCGACCTCGTCAACAACCACAAGGAAACGAACATCATCACGATCGAGGACCCGATCGAGGTGCTGCACAGCGACAAGAAGGCCATCATCTCCCAGCGTGAGATTCGTTCGGACACCCTGGACTTCCACCACGCCCTTCGGGCGGCCATGCGGCAGGACCCCGACGTCATCATGGTCGGCGAGATGCGCGACTCCGAGACCGTGCGGGCGGCCCTGATGGCGGCCGAGACCGGACACCTCGTTCTCACCACCCTCCACACCATCGACGCCCAAGACTCGATCAACCGCATCATCGACTTCTTCACGCCGCACGAGCAGGCTCAGATCCGGGCGACCCTGGCCCAGACGTTGAGGGGGATTATCTCCCAGCGGCTGGTTCAGCGAGCCGACGGCTCCGGGCGGGTTCTGGTGTGCGAGATTATGATCAACACCGGCCGTACGGCCGAGGCGATCGTCGACCCCTCGGCCCAGCCGCCGATCCTCGACCTCATCGCCGAGGGCGATTACTACCGGATGCAGACGTTCGACCAGCACCTCTTCACGCTGGTCAAGGGAGGGACGATCTCGTACGACGAGGCGATCTCCATCGCGTCCCGTCCGCACGACCTCGCGGTCTCGCTCCGGAACGCGGGGGTCGTTTCGTAGCCGCCTAGACGTCGGTCGGCAGCCCGAGCCATTCGCGCCATTTGGCGTGCAGTACGAGCCAGGCGAGCAATCCGTAGCCGGCCGACCCCGGTAGGGCGTCGACGCTCGTGGCCATGTCCATCAGCCATTGCTCATGGGTGACGAGGGGGCCGTATGTGTCGACGTAGGGTACCCCTCGCCTCATGGCGGCATCCTCACAGATCGCCCCGAGCTCGGTGATGGCGTCATTCTCCTCCGGGACCCCAGGGGGAGGGCCGACGAGCATGGCCTTGAATCCCATGCCCTTGGCGGCGTCGAGGGAGCTGGCGAGGCTGAGTTTCACCATGGACATGCTGGAGTTTGATCTGGCGTCCGCTCGGCCAGCGGCGAAGACGATGGCGTTGGACTCCCGGGTCCGGACTCGGCGTACCACCTCCTCCTCCCATCGGGAAGCCATCTCGATGATCGTCTCGCTCGGGACACCCAATGAGTGGAAGGTCAGGTCGAATCCATCCGTCACCGTCCGGGCCATCACCCGTCCGGTCCACCCGAGTGCCTTGGGGTCGCCCTTTCCCGCCACGAGTTCGTCCCCGACGAAGAAGAGATTCATGATCGGGGGTCCTTGGGATGATGACGGGGCACGACGGAGATGCTACGCCCTGGGGCCTAGCAACGCGAGGCCTGGGGGACGGTTTGCCAAGATCGTGCCGGATCGGCCGGGGGCCGTATGCTGAGGGAACCATGGATCGACATAGGGTCGCGTCGTGACCGCGGAGTGGCTGTTCATCGGATTCGGCCTGTTGATGGTGATGGGGAACGCGCTCTTCGTTGCCGCCGAATTCTCCCTGGTGGCCGTCGATCCCGCTCAGGTCGACTCCTCCACCGTTCGAGGCAGGAGGGTCGCACGCGCACTTCGGAGGCTGTCGACCCAGCTCTCCGGAGCCCAGGTGGGCATTACGGTGACGTCGATTCTGGTCGGATACACCGCCCAACCCGCCCTCACCACCCTCCTCGGGGTACCCCTCGAGTCGACGCCTCTCACCCGCACGGCCATCGGGGCGGTGGCGGGGGCGGTCTCGCTCATCCTCATCAACGCTTTCCAGATGGTATTCGGCGAACTCGTCCCCAAGAACCTCGCCCTCGTATCGCCGTTGAAGACGGCGGGCCGGGTCACCTCCATCACCATGGCCGTCACCCTGCTCTTGTATCCGATCATCGTTACGCTGAACGCCGCCGCCAACGGGATCCTCCGCCTCATGGGCATAGAGCCGAAGGAGGAGTTATCCGGGGGGCGTTCCCAGCAAGAGATCGCGGCGCTCGTGCGGCGTTCGGTGGAGGCCGGGACTCTGGACTCGTCGACGGCCCTGTTGCTCAAGAACACGATCGAGTTCGACGACCTGACGGCCATCGACGTCATGACCGACCGCACCCGCATGGTGGTTCTCGATCGGGGCGCCACGGCGATGGACGTGCTGAAGGCTTCGAGGGAATCCGGCCACTCGCGATTCCCCATCATCGGCGACTCGCACGACGATGTCCTGGGTCTCGTCCACGTTCGGGAGGCCCTGTCGATACCCGTCGAGGCCCGGGCGGCGACGCCGGCCGTCGGCCTCATGATCGACGTGCCCCGGGTGCCGGAAACGCAATCGGCTCGTCTTCTCCTCGTCGAACTCCGAGGGCTACCTCTTCAGATGGCGCTGGTGGTTGACGAGTACGGGGGCACGGCAGGTCTTGTCACGCTCGAAGATGTGGTCGAGGAGTTGGTGGGGGAGGTGGCCGACGAGCACGACCGGAGGCGGCCGGACGCCTACAGAACACCGGGCGGAGCCTGGAGCGTCCCGGGGGTTCTCCGGCCCGACGAGGTGCACGAGGCCACCGGCATCGGGGTTCCCGAGGACCCCTCGTATGAGACCATCGCCGGATTCGTGATGGCTCAACTCGGCCGGGTACCGGTGAAGGGGGACGAATGTGTTCTCGACGGGCTTCACGTCCGGGTCGAGCGGATGGAGGGACGTCGGGTGGTTCGCGTGAGGCTGTGGGAGGACGGATGAACATCGGGCTCGTGATCGCAGTCGTGGCCTTGCTGGCGGGCAACGCCTTCTTCGTGGGGGCCGAGTTCGCCGTCATCTCGGCGCGCAGGAGCGCCATGGAGATCCGTGCAGATCGGGGGAGTCGGGCCGCCAAGACGGTGCTGTGGGCGATGGAACACGTATCCCTCATGCTGGCATGCGCCCAACTCGGGATCACTCTCTGTTCCATTCTCCTGGGAGTCATGGTCGAACCGGCCCTCGCCCATTCCCTCGAGGGGGTCACCCAAGCGATTGGGCTTCCCGAGGGTTCTGCCCACGCCGTGGCCGTGGCCATCGCTCTTGTCATCATCGTGGGGCTTCATGTCGTCGTGGGCGAGATGGTGCCGAAGAACGCCGCGGTGTCCAGCCCCGATCGTGCTGCCTTGGTCTTCGGGCCCCCGCTTGTTCTGATCGCCCGGGGTGTTCGACCCATCATCGTGGCCCTCAACTGGACGGCGAACGCCCTGATCAGGATGGTGGGGATCACCCCACGGGACGAGGTGACGAGCGCCTTCACGGCCGATGAGGTTCACCGCATTGTCGAGAGGTCGAGCGAGGAGGGGACGATTGAGGATCCGCAAGGGCTTCTCACCGGTGCGATCGAGTTTTCCGACCGAACCGCCATAGACGTCATGGTGCCGATTCGGAAGGTCGAATCCGTCGACTCGGGATCGAGCGTCGCCGAGATCGAAGGGGTCATGGCGGCGACCGGCCATTCCCGCCTCCCGGTTGTGGAGTCGGGCTCCCTGGTGGGGTACCTCCACCTCAAGGATCTGCTATCCGTGCCTTCGGAAGAGCGTCAACAAGCGGTTCCGGGGTGGCGGGTCCGACAACTTCCCACGGTCGACGCCGACGATGAGGTCGAGTCGGTTCTCGGTCTGATGCGCCGGTCGGGAGCGCACGTCGCCGGGGTCGTCAAGGTGGAGCGGGTGGTGGGCCTGGTCTTCCTCGAGGACATCATCGAAGAGCTGGTCGGCGAGGTCGGGGGCTCGGCTGCGGGAACACCCGGCTCCCCCCGATCGTCATGACGACGTGAGGGCCGCGGCATCGACGGCTTGGCGATCGGGTAGCCTCGGGTTACGATGAGGTTTGGCCGTGTCGAAGGCGCGCGGTGTGCTTGTGATACCGACCGACCCGGAGGAAAGATGACCGTGCCCCCCAACCTTCCCGAGGTCTCCGGCATCGGCCAGGGCCACCGGAAGATGGTGCGGTCCATCCGGACCAGGGAACTCGCGCTCCGCGCTCGAAATCGGAGGAAGGCGGCCGTCATCCGGGCCGGAATCCTCGCCCTGTTCGGTCTGTCGATGATCGTCTACCCGATCTTCGGAACCTTGTCCCCCGCCGCCAACGCGGCTGAGAGGGTTCCCGGTGTCGTCCTTGGGGTGGTTCCCGACACCATCGAGGTCGTCATGGGTCAGGCGCCGGGGCTCGTTGATCCCTCTCTCCCCCTGCCGGATCTCGACAGCACGGCCCACTATCTCGCGATCTCCAGCGAACACGTCGTCAGCCCGTATCTGCCCAACTGCGACGGTCACCCCCTGGCCGACGTCAATACGATGCAAAACGGGAGCATCCCAGCGGAGGAGATGTGCACTCTGTGGGATGGGGAGAACAGGCTTCAGGCCGAGGCGGCCGTGGCCCTTGCCGAGCTCAACCACGCCTTCAAACTCACGTTTGGCCGCAACCTGTGCATCATTTCGAGTTACCGGACCATCGCCGACCAGGTTCGGATGAAGCGGGAGAGGGGATATCTCGCCGCCCCGGTGGGGCAGTCCAATCACGGGTGGGCGCTCGCCGTAGACGTGTGCCCGGGATACGACAAAGGCGAATACGTGGCGTGGCTCAACGAGAACGGCCCCGTCTTCGGATGGGTCAACCCTTGGTGGGCCAAGACCCAGAAGTGGGAGCCGTGGCACTTCGAATACGTCCCCGGGACCGGAGCCGTCGAAGCGAGGGAGCCTCAGGAGGGTGACGAGTTGATCGAGGTGCCCGACCCGTCGCTTCCGGATCCAAGCCCGTCGGCTACGCCCGAACCGACGCCCGAACCGACGCCCGAGCCCACGCCCGAACCCAGCCCGTCCGTCTGACGGATGAGCGGCCCGGCAGTCGGCGCCGCGTTCTCGTAGCAGCCCGCCCGAGGGGCCTCAAGTCACATCGATCGAGAGTCCCGAGAGTTCTTGCACGACGAATACTGTATCTGATACAGTAATAGACATGGCCAAGACCAGGGGTCCAGCCGGGGAGGCCGCGAAGGCCTCGGAGCCGTTCGCGTCCGACCTGTTGAGGGGGCACACGGACACGATCGTGCTCGCCACGCTCCACTCCGCCGACCGATACGGCTACGAGATCTACAAGACCATCCGCGACGCCACGGGAGGTTCCTTCGAGATCAAGGAGGCGACCCTCTACGCGACGTTCCGGAGGCTCGAGAAGGACGGCCTCGTCGAGGCGTATTGGGGCGACGAGACCCAAGGGGGACGCCGCAAGTACTACCGCATCACCGACGCCGGCCGGGCGGTCTTCCGCCGGGCCGTCGACGACTGGACCACCACCCAGCGCATCATCAACACCCTTCTAGACCTGAAAGGCCGCCCATCATGACCGGTGACACCACCAGCAACATCCACCGCTACCTCGACAAGGTGTTTGCGGGCATCCCTCTGACCCCCGAGGTCCAGGACCTCAAGGAGGAGATCCGCGGCAACCTGCAGGCTCGCGTCTCCGAACTCGAGGCCAAGGGGACGAGTTCGGCCGCAGCCGCCCGCAAGGCGATCCGGGAGATCGGCGACGTCGACGGGCTCATCGCCCAGCTCGATGTTTCCGAGTCGAAGCCCAACTCAACTCGCCGGAGGCCGACCCGGCCCACCACGACCCGGTCCTCGGCTCGGCGCCAATTTGCGGCGGAGGCCGCCCTCGCGCACAAGGTCAAGCCGAGGCCGTGGTTCGCCGTCCGGGCGACGCTGCTCTCGCTCGCGGC
>CAYTLH010000165.1:0-6606 GCA_964438525.1 uncultured Demequinaceae bacterium
GAACCCTCGGAGACGCATGACGCCTCAACGGTTTTCAAGACCGTCACCTTCGGCCGCTCAGTCAACTCTCCCGTGTCGTCATTCTCTCAGGACGGCTTCGGTTTACCCTTCTTTGACCCACGGCCGATGATGTCCTCAAGCTTCCAACCGGCATCCTCGTCTTCTTTCCCCTCCGGAGTCGGGGCGGGAGGCTCCGGCGGCTTCCCATCCTTCTGTCGCTTCTTGCCGTCCTTGCCCCTCCGCCGTTTCGACGGCCGCTCCTCCTCCTGTTCCTTCTTCGGGGTAGGGGCTTCCTCCTTGGCTGGCACCTCTTCCCAACCGATGGGACGAACGGAGGCCGGTGGTTCCGAGGGGGGGGCGGGCTCGAGATCGGGGACTTGCTGGGGGGGGATCGGGGCAGCCTCCATCGCGGCCGTTTGGCCGGCACGAGCGAAAGGATGCGCCTCTGGCAAGGGCCGCGCCCCGGTCGGGTCGTACCGCATCGGAGCATAGGACACAGGCTCTTCGAACGTTACCTGGATGGGGGGAAGATCTGGAGCGGGTATGCCCTCTTCGTCTGGCGGTGAAGGCTCGGACGGGGCGGCGTCGGCCTGCTCCTTCAGTTCCTCTTCCTCCTTCGGTTTCTCCTCCTGAACCTCTGGAGTGGAGTCCATGAGCGGCCGGCGGACGGGCGCACCCTCCGGCACCCCGGCGGGTTTCTCGGGTTGGGGCGGTGTCGGTTGAGCCTGAGCCTCCTCCTGAACCTCCGTGGGTTGAGGACGGGAGATCAAAGGTTCGCGATCCGCAGGAGCCCCCTCGAGATTCGGCTCACGGGCGATGCCGCCTGCGCCCTCCTCTCCCTCGCCCTCCCACGCCATGACAGTGGGCTTGTATACCCCCAGGCTCGCGATCATCTCGGCGCGGCGACGAGAGGCCTCGCTCTCCGTCTCCTGCTCGCCCGCGACGGAAGGGGCTTTGCTCGGGGGCGGTGGAGGCGGAGGGGGCGGAGGTTCGGGGGCTGCCTGCGGTTCAGCCGGGACGTCTTCCAGATCCAATGCGGCGGGCCCCGCTGGGCCTTCCTCCAGCGAAATCGGTGCCCCTACCTCCCCCTCAGCCTCTTTGCCTTCTGAGGAGGCGGGCCCCATGCCCTCGTGGGCGTCTTCCAACCCCAACACGATCACCTCGTCGCCAGCCTCGTCGCGAGTCTTGTCGTGAGCGACGGACGGCTCGGCTTCCGTCGGCCCAGGGGCGGATTCTATGTCCTTGAGAGCTTCCTCGAAGGGGTCCGTGAAACCCTGTTTCGGCTTGAGTTCTCCACCGACCGAGGCATATGGTGTGTCGAGGTCGATCGGAGACCAACTCTCCACCGGCCCCTCAAACTCGAGGTACCACTTCTCGTCGAGTCCCGGAGTGACAACCTTCAGACGATAGATCTCCGCGACGTGGGCCAGGGCCGGATCATACGTGGCGATCGTGTCCACCCGCTCGTCCCCGACGGCGGCGCCAATATGCAGCGCGGCAAATGGCTTGAGGACGGCGTTGGCATGACTGGAGATCGATACCTTGTCGTCGCTGAAGCGAGTCACGGGAACATCGGTCCGAACCCGTTCGATGATCGCGTCGATCTCGTCGATGGAATCCCGGGGATAGAGCGCGGCGGCCTGTCGCAACTCGGTCAACCCGAGTTGGGACGTGACCATCTGTCCCTTATGGGACGCCACCCACGCCTGCCACACCTCGCCATGGCGAACCCCCGGCAGAAACCGACACAAGGAAGAACCGTCAAGGTAGATCACGTCATCAGCCTAGCCCGGGCTCCGCCGACAAGCCACGCGCACCGATCGTCAGAAGATCGGCCGCACGTGCCTCTAACCCTTCAATCGCTCCATCGCGAGTTGCACCACGGCGATGAGGGCCTGCTTTGTCGCCGCACGCTCCCGAGCATCGGTGTAGATCAGGGGAACCTCCTCGGAGATCCCTAGGGCCTCCCGGACATCCTCCAACTGGTGCCGGGCGACACCGTCGAAGCAGTTCACCGCCACGATGAAGGGGATGCCCTTCCCCTCGAAGTAGTCGACGGCGGGGAAACACTGATCGAGTCGCTCCGTATCCACCAGAACGACGGCCCCAATGGCACCTCGGACGAGATCGTCCCACATGAAGAGGAAGCGATCCTGACCCGGTGTACCGAATAGGTACAACCACAAGGCTCCCGGAAGGGCGATACGTCCGAAGTCCATCGCGACGGTCGTGTGGGTCTTGCGTTCCGACACGCCGCCCGCGTCGTCAACACCGACCGAGTGTTCCGTCATGGCGGCTTCCGTGTTCAGGGGTTCGATATCGGAGATCGAGCCGATGAAGGTGGTCTTGCCGACGGCGAATCCACCGGCAACCACGATCTTGACTACCGTGGGGGCGACGTGCGCCGTGTCGTCAGTTGCTGCGGCGCTAGAGGGCTGCGATGCCATCGAGAACACTCTCCAACAGGCTCATAGTTATACCACTTCTGTCGTCAACCTCTTCGCTGACCGGCATCGTGGTGTGGATGGTTAGGTACTCACTGTCAGCCATGTCCATCACCAGGACCCGGATAACTCCTAGAGGCAGTTTACAGTGAGCAGAGAGTTCGGCGACGGAAACAAAGTCTTCTGCCGCCAGTTGCATGATCTTCCTCTTCTCGGGCGTGAGCCCCTTGAGAGGTTGAGATGTGTCCGTCGCCGAGACAAGCGCCTCCAGGGCAAGGCCTTCGCCTTCCCCAAAAACCCGGCCTGCGGTCACCGCATACGGGCGTACGGTGTACGCATCGTCCTCACCGTTGAGCACGGACGGAGCGTAATCATCGGTCATTCGATCCTCCTCACTTCACCGGGCGGGTAGCCCCATCGGTAGGAAGGTTCTGCCGGAGCTCAGTGATGAGGGCGGGAGTAAGCACGTTCTCGAACCTAGCAACGAGAAGCGTCATCTCATACCCCACGAGTCCAACATCACATGTGGAATCTGCCGCAACGGCAAGAATCGATCCGTTCGAGATCGTCATGAGGAAAAGGAATAACTCATCCATCTCGATAATGGATTGACGGACCTCGCCGGCCTTGAGTTGGCGAGCGGCTCCGCGGGTCAAGCTGGCCATGCCCGATACGACGGCGGCTAGCGTGTCCCCTCCGGTGCGGTCAAGGTTCTTCGACATCGCCATCAGCAGGCCGTCTGCAGAGACGACCAGGGTGTGGCGCGTGCCGGGAACAGTCTGGACGAAGTTGTCCAGTAGCCAGCCGAAGTTGGTGGCCTCGGTACTGAGCGCAGTCACTGGTCCTCCTTGCTGAATCCCTTGTCGGGAGTGTGGTTTCGGTTGTTGTGTCTCATGGTGTCATCTCATTCGATTCGGCGCTATGGACATCCGGCTCTTCGCCTCCCGAATCGCGTGCCCGAGAGGTGGCCGAATGGAAATCCGAGAAACGTGAACGCACCGCTTCGGGATCTCTCGTGACCGGCTTGGCCTCGACCTCCTCGGCGGTGGGAGACGAGGGTACGGGAATCTCATCTGGTGTTTTAGTTCGACGCTGAAGGCCCGCCTTGGTACGCGGCACCTTGGGGCGCTCGGTAGCGAGCGAACTGAATTCGGAGAAGACCGCGGATGTCATCTCTGCCTCAGAACCGTCGGGAAGGGTTGGTGCGGTCGGAACGTATGCCTCCGGGCTATACCCCGTCTGGACCGTCTCACCCGAAGCCGCGGCTAGTGCGTCTGCTCCGGCGTCCTCCCAACCATATGGTCGGGCGAACTCGTCGGGGGAATAGGCTTGCGCGGCGGCCCCATATTCCGCCCCTTCGTAGCCCTCAGCCCCGTATGCGGGAACGGCCGGGGGGGGCATGTCGGGAACCTCGTATACCGGAGGCGGCATGTCCGGGACGATCTCATCCTGGGGTGGGGAGGGCGTCGCCTCAGGCTCGAGAGTGGGCACGCCCCCCTCTCCTGCCGTGTCAGGTGTCGCGAGCGGCGAGAAGAACTCACCTGATACGGGTTGGGCGGCAATATCCGAGTCTTCACCGGCGAACGTCGGGACGTTCGATGCTGCCTCGGCAGGAGGACTGACAAGGGAATCAAACGAGGGGACGGCCTCCTGCTGGGGGGCGGCCTCCTGAGGGGCGGGGGCCCCCTCAACCATCGGGGGAGCCTCGAAGGGCAAGCCCTCTCCCTCTCCCATCTCGGGAGATTCAACCCCGGCGGACCCCACGTCGGGAATGGCTTGCTGAATCGGCTCGACCGACACGTCCGGTACTTCTCCCGTCACCGGAGGAGCCGGGGTATACGAGACTTCCTCGATGGGCGGGGGGGCGGAAGGTTCGACCTCACCCTCAGGGGGAGGCTCCGCATACGCCACCTCATCCGTTACCGGCAACCCTTCAAACACCCCCTCTACCGGAAGCTCTGTATACGCGGCCTGGTCCGTCGCCGGAATCCCTTCAGGCATCTCCTGGGGCATCCCCTCCGGCGGGGGCTCCGCATACGCCACCTCGCCCGTCGCCGGGGGCTCCGCATACGCCACCTCGCCCGTCACTGGAACCCCCTCCGCAATCCCCTCCGGCGGGGGCTCCGCATACGCCACCTCGCCCGTCGCCGGGGTTCCGTCAAACACTTCCTCCGGTGACGCCGACGGTTCCATGTAGTACGGAGTCTCGTCCATTTCCGCGGGTGTGGATACGTCAGGAGCCTCGCCAACCTGTTCCGCCGGTTCTTGCGTTCCCCAGACGATGGCCTCGGGTTCGGCCTCCGCTGGCTCTCCTGCGTCGGTCGGTTGTTCGACGCCTTCTGGACTTGGAGTCTCGGTTTCCGCGATGGCCCACTCTTGTGAATCGGACCATGCCTCATCGGCTACAAGGTCCGATCCCGCTTCTTCCGGTGGACCCGCCACTTGAGATTCCAGGGTGGCCTCGTCAACGGCCGGTGTGGCGATCCCCTCGGCTGGAATGTCGAGCTCGTCAACCTGCGATGAGCCCTCCACAACCGGAAGACCCCACTCGTCGTACTCCGGAGCGCTGGCCTGCTCGAGCGACTCCTCGGGCGGCCACGACCTCTCGACCGGAAGACCCCACTCGTCGTATTCCTGCCCCGGCTCGGAGGAAGGCGCGGAGGGCACCTCGCCCGTCACTGGGGCGACGACCTCGCTCTCTGCGTCCTCGGCGACAGACGTTGCCTCAACGACCTCCTCGACGGCGGCTTGGGGGATTTCCGATACCGCGGGGGTCGGTTCAAGACTTGGCTCGGGTGCTGCTTTCTTCTTCCTCCCCTTGAAGAGGCCCCGACGCCCCTTCTTCTCCTTGGCAGGAGGGGACCCCTCCTGAGCATCCAGGGAAGGAGCGTCTTCGGGTGGCGCGGCGAGCGCCTCATCAAGCGAGGGCACGGGTTGGTCCCCGCTCGGTACCGAATCCCAAGAAAAGCGCGAGTCTCCCTCAACCGCCGCTTCCGGCATAGGCTCACTGTCCGGAACGGGAGCCTCGTCTCCGGCCGAGGGTTCGGCCGCGACTCCCTCGCCAGGAGCCAGCACCTCGATGGGTTCCGCTTCCGGGGCGACTTCTGGCTCCGGGGCGACCTCGGGCTCCGGGGCAACCTCGGGCTCCGCCACCGCCTCCGCCTCGGCCTCCGGAGCAACCTCGAACTCCGGGGCAACCTCGGGCTCCGCCACCGCCTCCGCTTCGAGCTCCGGGACGGCCTCGGAAGCCTCCTGCGACGTGTCCTGGTCAAGCGACTCGGGACCCTGGTCAACTTCAGCCGTTCCCCCTCCGCGACGAGACCGGAAACCCCTGAACATGGAGGACCGCTGCTCCACCTCGGCCGGGACTGCCCCTTCGGCCGCTACCGCCCCTCCGGCTGCGGCTGCCCCTTCGGCTGCAGCTGCCCCCGCGCCAACGGCAATCTCCCCGCTCTTGACGGACATCTGCCTCAATTGCCCGCTCGTGGGGGTCTCCGGCAATCCGAGGATGGTCGTGGTATCGCGCGCGGCCTCCTTGTTCCGGGAGCCTCGACGTTTGCGAGAGGGCAGCCCCTTCGCCGTCTTACCGTCGGTCAACTCGTCGAGCTTAACTTCCTCCAACTCGGGGGCGGCGTCGACGTCATCCTGAATCAACGAGGCAATCTCCTCCTCGGTCTTCTCCGTCTTATCGTCGGTATCCTCCGTCTTGCTATACGAGGTACCGGCGATGGCCGGCGTCATGACATCGTCTGAGTAGACGTCCATGACCTCATCCTCGGATCGGTGCCCGATCAGCGCCGAGGGGACGTGGAGGCTCTCATCTACCGCCGAGTCAGATCCTCCCTCAACCTCGGTTTCCGTCGTGAAGTCGAAAAGGCTGAGGGGCATGGTGATCATCGCGGTCGTCCCCTTGCCCTCCTCGCTTTGGATTTCCACGCGGGCTCCTAGCCGCCGGGCGATACGCCCAACGACGAAGAGCCCGAGGCGCTGAGCTCCGAGGATCTCCGACGCGGCCGTCGAACGCACGCGGGAGTTCGCCTCGTGCAACTCCTCCGGGGTCATCCCAATGCCCTGATCGATGATCTCGACGATGATGTTGTCTTCTTTGCGCGATGTCCGCACGGTGACCGGTGTGCCGGGATCCGAGAACACGGTGGCGTTT
>CAYTLH010000166.1:0-3655 GCA_964438525.1 uncultured Demequinaceae bacterium
GATGGCGGAGATGGGGCTGAACGCCTACCGCTTCAGCATGGCCTGGCCTCGCATCCAACCCGCAGGCTCGGGGGAGTTCAACCGGGCCGGGTTCGACTTCTATCATCGCCTCCTCGGTGAACTCGACAAGCACGGGATAGAACCGATCGTCACCCTCTACCATTGGGACCTTCCCCAACCGCTCGAGGACGCCGGGGGATGGCCCAACCGGGACACCGCCTCCCGGTTCCAGGAATACGCCCGTCGTACGGTCGAGGAGTACGAGGGCCGGGTTCGCAGGTGGACGACCGTCAACGAACCATGGTGCTCCTCGTTCCTCGGATACGCGGCGGGGGCCCACGCCCCCAGTAGAACCGAGCCCGCCGCGGCGCTCGCCGCCGCGCACCACCTCAACCTGGCTCATGGCCTTGGCTACCACGCCATCAAGGAGATCAGTCCCGACGCCGAGGTGTCCCTCGTCAACAACTGTCACGTCCCCCGACCCTGGAACTGGGCGAATCCCGCGGATGTGGACGCTTGCCGCCAGATCGACGCCCTGGCCAACCGCCTCTTCATCGACCCGTTCGTCCACGGCCGATACCCGGAGGACCTTCTCGAGGACACCGCATCGATTACGGACTGGTCTTTCGTCAAGTCCGGTGACCTCGAGGCCATGAAGGACACCGTCGACCTCTTCGGGGTGAATTATTACGCGAGCCACATCGTGCGGAGGAACGACAGCGGGGATCGCCGGTTGGGCGACGACGGGCACGGCATGGAGAGGGGCTGGGCGTGGCCGGGCGCGGAGAACGTCGAGTTCATGCCGGTTATGGAGCCCAAGACGACCATGGGCTGGAACCAAGATTGGTCGGCCCTCCACGGCCACCTCGTCCGGATGCAGCGCGACACAGGCAAGCCCCTCATGGTGACCGAGAATGGGGCGTCCTTCGACGATGTGGTCGGCCCCGACGGGAGGATCCACGACACGCAGCGGGTCCAGTACCTCCACGACCACATGAACGCCCTCGTCAAGGCGATCGAGGATGGAGTCGACGTCCGGGGATACTTGGTCTGGTCGTTCATGGACAACTTCGAATGGAGTTACGGCTTCTCCAAGCGCTTCGGGCTCGTGAGGGTCGACTACGACACGCTGAGACGCACGTGGAAGGACTCGGCCTACTGGTATCGGGAGACCATTCATACCGGCCGGGTCGCGCCGGTCGGGATCGCGGCCACTCTTGGGCCGACGCCCCCGACGACGTACTGACGCGTCGTTAGGATGGGCCCATGGCCCGCCCCCGGCGCCGCAAGCGCCCTTACAACGAGCCTCACCCCGAGGTGGACGTCGAACGCGCGACGGGGGGGTTTCCGGCGCGTCTCGAGGTTGGGCCGGGAGGGGAGCCCTACCACGTGGCGGTGTCGCGTCAGACGGATGCGACGTTCGTATGCCCCGCCTGCAACCAGCCGATCCCGCCCAAGACCAACCATGTGGTCGCCTGGGCGGCGGGGGGCCTGTTCGGCGAGGGGATCGCCGCAGATGAGAGACGTCACTGGCACACGGCGTGTTGGGGGCGGTTCGGGAGGGCGCATGACTGACCTTGTCCCCATCCGGTCCGTCACCGTGCTTCCCGCCATCCGGGAGGAGATCGCCTTCCGAACCGAGGACGGATTCACGCTCGTGGGGGAGTTGGCTTTACCCGCGGGATCGCCCATCGCGACCCTGGTCACCCTGCACCCCCTCCCCACGGGCGGGGGCTTCATGGACTCCCACCTGTTCCGCAAGGCCGCGTGGAGGTTGCCCTACCTCGCAGACATCGCCGTCCTCCGGTTCAACTTGAGGGGGACGAGCAGTCCCCGGGGAGCCTCGGAGGGCAGCTTCGACGGCGGGGTGGCGGAGGGGGCGGATGTGCGCGCCGCCGTCGAGTTCGCGGCGTCGCGGGGGTTGGAGGGCAGGTGGCTCGTCGGGTGGTCGTTCGGGTCCGACCTCGCCCTCATGCACGGGCATTCCCTCGAGGTGGAGGGCGCGTTCCTTCTGTCCCCTACCCTGTCACGGGCGGGGATCGGGGACCTCGAGGCTTGGGCGGGGACCGAGAGGCCGGTGACGGTGTTGGTGCCCGAACACGACGAGTTCCTTCCGCCGATCGAGGCGAGGACCGGGTTCGCCCCCCTGGCGGGGGCCGAGGTTCTCGTGGGTGAGGGGGCCTCCCATCTGTGGGTGGGGGAGGATCGGGTCCGGTGGGTCCTGGATCGCATCGTCGAGAGGATCGCCCCGACCCGGGCCCCTCTCTCGGCGGAGGTCCCCGCCGAGGTTGTCCAGAATGGGTGAGTGTGGTGCCGTCGGGACGAAGGAGGCGTGATGGGTGCGGAGGTGAGTGACCCCCGAGTCCTCGAGGTGGGGTTCCGGCGGGATACCCCCCCGGACGGTTGCCGGAAAGGGCCCCCGACGGTGTTTCTTCATGCGTTTCCGCTCGACTCGCGCATGTGGGTGCCCCTCGCGGACGAGCTCAGACGGCGAGGAATCCCCTCCTATGGGCTCGACTATCCGGGCTTTGGGTCGACTCCCTCGTGGCCGCTCGTCGAACCGTCGATCGAAGCGATCGGCGATGCTGCGGTCGAGGCCGTCAGGCGTTTGGGAGTGACTTCCGCCCACTGGATTGGTTGCTCGATGGGCGGTTACGTCGCCCTCGCGATCGCCGAACGTCATCCGGGCGCCGTCGCTGGGCTTGGCCTCGTCGACACGAGGTCGGGGGCCGACGACGACAACCGGCGGCGGGCGAGGTACGCAAACGCGGAGGAAACCGAGCGTCTTGACCGGTTGAGGGACCCCAGGGGTTGGGTGGACCCCCTGGTCGGCATCCAAGGAAAGCCGAGGGACGGCATCATGGACGCCGTCGCCGCCATGGTCGCCTCAGCAGACCCGTCGGCCGTCGCCTGGGCTCAGAGGGCGATGGCCGCCCGTCCCGACCGGACCTCGGTGCTTCGAAGTCTCGACCGTCCGGCCGTCGTCGTTTGGGGGGAGAGGGACACCGTCAGCGGCCTCGATGAAGCCGAGGCCATGGCCAAGGCCCTCGGCGTCCAGGTCGCGCGCATTCCGCGGGTCGGGCACCTCAGCCCCGTCGAGGCCCCCGCCACGGTGGCCGATGCGCTCATCCGGCTCTATTCCGGGTAGTCCGTCCCGGCCTCGAGGCGCCTCTCGATGGCGTCCGGTAGGGGCATGGACTCTCCGTCCCTTGCCCCCCTCCCGAGTTCCATGGGGGGATCGCTCGGGGTGAGGGTCACGCCCGTAATCCGGGAGGCCAGGCTTGAGGGGACAGCCAGGAGATAGAAACGCCCCTGGGTGTCGACGCCGACCGACCGGTCGCGGCGGAGATACCAACCCTCGATATCGGTCTTGTACCGGGCGTCGCCGCTGTAGGCGTGGGCCTTGAGCCGGGTCGTGGGGATTCCGGCCGCTGCGGCCCGTTGAGCGAAGGACTCGAGCAACCTGGAGGCCTGGCGGCTCTCGGCGGCCCTGGTTCGGGACAAGGCCCGCAGGCGAGCCTCGACCCTTTCCTCGCGGGAATCTGCCGCCTCCCGATCCGGTCGCTTCGGGTTCGCTTCGTCACCCGTCACGGGATCTGATCGGTTCCGCTACCCTGACCGTCGTCGGGCTGAGTACGGATCTCGTCCGTGCCGG
>CAYTLH010000167.1:0-9711 GCA_964438525.1 uncultured Demequinaceae bacterium
CTGTCCCGGCCGTCTTCGAGTGAACGGTCTTCAGCGGCCGCGTACCGCGCCCCCTCCGTCGCACACGAGATGAGCGTGTTACGGACATGAAGCGCCAAGGCAAGTTGGATCAGACCGCCCACCAATACAACCACGAGAACGGACACCAGAGTGAACTCGACGACCGAGTTCCCCTCGTCGCCGCGCCTATCGCCTTCAGGACGCACCGTAGCGGGCGGGTCCCGTCGTTGACCTCTAGTTCCCCGAGACACTGTCAATGGCCGACTGGAAGAGGTCGATGAGAGCGGGCCCGGCTACCGCCCAAATCGCAGCTACTAGTCCAGCCGTCATGAGGGTGATAAGAACCCAACCGGGCACATCGCCCCTGTCTCTCCGAGCCTCCGAAACGAGAACCCCTAACCTTGTGAACACTGCCTTCTCCTTTCCTCCACCCATAGACCTGCGGGCTACGCGCCGAAGCGAATAGCGATGATCCCTGGAAACACAGCGAATACAACCGTCACCGGCAGAAGAAGGAAGATGACCGGCACCATCATGGCAATCTCCCTCCTTCCACCTTCCTCGATCAACTTCCGTCGTCCAGCCTCCCTGACGTCGAGGGCCTGAGCGTGGAGCACCTCTACCAGCGGGGTGCCTCGCTCGACCGCGATGGCGATTCCGAGAGCAAACCTCGAGAGAGCTGCAACACCGGTGCGTTCCGCTAAAGAATGCAGGGAGACAGATAAGGGGGTTCCCGTGCGGACCTCCCCCACGATTCTCCGGAACTCCTCCGCCAACACGCCGGATCCCACGCGAGAGATGCGCTCGAGAGCCGCGGAGGCCCCCTCACCCGCCGACACGGCGAGTGCGAGGATGTCCGCAATGGTGGGCAATTCTGAAACCATGCGAGCCCCACGCACTCGGATGGCCCGCGACAAGGCGTACTCACGAAGAGCCCCGCCAGATAACCCGCACAAGCCGACCATCACGACGAGGGAAGCGGGCGAAGCGCCTCTCGACAACAGGAAACCGGCCATCACGACACCAACCAGGCCACCCGCCATCCCCCAGACCACCTGTTCGACGCGGTACTGGGCCGCCGTCAGCGGGCTTCCCGCCCGTTCAAGGCGGATTCCGATTTCGGCCGTCGTGGACCCCCATCGGCTCACCACTCGGGCGACGTCCCTCACGACGACCGAAACGACGCCCCCAAGCCCTTCCCGGGTCCCGGGAGTCCCGAATCCGGCATGATCGTCTTGTGGCCGCAAGCGGGAGGAGACCCGTGCCTCCAATCCGAGCCTCCGTTCTTGCCCCCACATGAGGACGAGCAGTACCCCAAGCCCCGATGCCATACCCAGGACAATCGCCCACCCGCTCATCGCAACACCCGCTCCTCCACCGGCAGACGCCCGATGCGGGTCATCAGCCGATACGCGACGACCGTGCTGAGCGCTCCACCGATAATGACGGTCAAACCCGCTGGCGTGCCATACGCCTCAGCCGTCTGGGGCCTTGTACACAGTAAGAGGAGGACGAGCCAGGGAGCGGCAACTGCGATCCTGGCCCCGTTAACGACCCAGCTCTGACGTGCCTCGAGTTCGCCCCTGGTGCATGCGTCCTCCCTAAGGAACGCCGATAGGGCCCTGAGGACCCGTCCCAGATCTGACCCCCCTACGTCCCTCGTCACCCGAAGTGACTCGACAACCCGATCAGCCACGGGGTCCGCCAAACGCCCCTTGAGCATGATGAGGCTGTCGTCGAACCTTCCCGAGGCACGGTAGTCCTGAGAAAAGGAGGCGAAGGCGGGACGAAGATGCTCGGGTCCGTTCTCCCCAATCTGACCGAGGGCTTCCGGAAGGGAGAGGCCGGCCCGGATGGCCGAAGCGAGATTGTCGACCACCTCGGGCCATTCCTCTCGAATGACGGACCTCCGGCGTCGAGCACGAGACTGAATGAACGCCAAGGGCCCCCGACCGGCGAGCAGGCCAAGAACCAACCCGACCGCCGAGGTATGAGAGATCCCAGCGGCGAGGATCCCAGCGCATATCGCGATCGCCGCGGAGGCTCCGACAACGCCAAGGGGGGTGACCCCAGCGAAGCCCGCCGTCACGAGGGCATCGCGCGTTCGATTCGACCAACGATTCCCTCTAAACCGCCCCGCCCCTCCGACCCAAAACGACCACCAGACGAAGTAGACGCCAGTACCGCCGACAACCCCCCACACCATCGCCATGGCGTCCCCTAACGCTCCCGACCCGCTCGAAGCAAGGAGGCTACATCGAATCCACGCCGATTGAAGCGATCCTCGTGAGGCGGGAAGCCGTCTCCCCGAACGCAATCGTCGCCTTCGGAGTGGAAGAGGTCGCATGCCTCCACGACTCCGGCCTCAACCCGACCCGACAACCCCACGATCTCCCGTACCCGACGCTTTCCCGCGTGATCGAGTTCAAGGTGAACGACAAGATCAAGGGCGGAGGCAACGGTGGGGATAACGAATCGATCGGACACGTTCTCCCCCGCAAGGAGCGGAAGAGTACACATCTTCGCGATGGCGTCCCGCGCGGAGTTGGCATGGATGCTGCACATCCCCGGTATCCCGGCATTGAGTGCGACCAGGAGGTCCAGGGCTTCCGCCTCGCGAACCTCGCCGATGATGATCCGGCTCGGCCGCATCCGGAGGGCTTCCTTCACGAGCCTACGGAGCGGCACCTCCCCCGTACCTTCAAGGCTGGGCTGTCGGCATTGCAGGGCGACGGTATCCCGAATCGGCACCTTCAGTTCGAAGACCTCTTCGCAAGTGATGACCCTCTCACGAGGGGGAATGCACCCGGCTAGGGCGTTGAGCGTGGTGGTCTTGCCCGCCTGGGTTGCCCCGGAGACGAGGATATTGAGGCCCGAGGCCACAGATGCAGTGAGGAAGTCCGCCGCCTGCCGCGTCAGAGTCCCGAGGACGACGAGGTCATCGACGTGGCTTGCCCGAACCACGTACTTGCGAACGTTGATAGCCCAATGCTCCCTCGTAACATCCGGAATGACGGCGTGAAGCCTCTCTCCTCCCGGGAGGCAGGCGTCCACGAATGGGCTGGAAAGATCCAACCGCCGGCCCGAGATCTTGAGCATCTGTTCCACGAGATCCTTCACCTGTCGGTCCCCGAGGATCGTCGCCGTCAGCTCCGGCTCTCCGCCCCGAGCCACGTACACTTCGGCAGGTCCGTTAATCCAGATCTCCTCGACCTCCGGATCGTCGAGATACCGCTGTAGTGGGCCGAAGCCCGCGACGGAATCCATCACCGACTTGACGGCCGCCCCCCTGTCCGAGACGGGTTCGACGTCCCCGACCAGGGCCCGCTCCTCCCACGATCGGAATGCTTCGTCAACGAGCACTCGCACGGCCTCTTGATCGCGAAGGGGGTCTACTCCCCGCTTCTTGATGAGGTCGCGAACCTCTCCCTCGATCGCTGAGACGGTTTCGGCACTCATGGAAGGGAATCTAGGGCTATACCCGGAAGTCTCGCTGGCCGACTGTGGATAACCGAGACGTGACCCTCCCGGCCATTCGAGTTGCTAGACTGAACGCTTGTACAGTATGCTGTACGCATGGTCAGCGACCCCGATCAGACGGCGCGGGCCAACATTCGTGCCTCGGCGCTCGAACTGTTCGCCGCCAGGGGCCCCGACGCCGTCTCCATCCGGGAGATCGCCGCCGCCGCCGGGGTGTCCCCCGGCCTGGTCCTCCACCACTACGGCAGCAAACAGGGGCTCCGGGACTCGGTCGACGAATACGTCGCCAGCTTCTTCGAGGTCCTCACCAAGAGCTCCATGGCGGAGATGGCCAACCCCGGGGCGGACACGCCGGGGGTCGCGTCCGGGTTTGCAGAATCCCTCATCGCTCAACTGCCGCCGGGCTCGCCCATCCCCGCCTACCTCCGTCGCCTCCTGCTCCTAGACGATCCGGCGGGCCGGCAGATCTTCCGAGCCTGGTACGAGCTGACCCTCGCCCTCACCAAGCAGGGCATCGCCCAAGGCAGCATGAAGCCGACCGCCGACCTCGAGGTCCGGGCCGCCTTCCTCATGGTCAACGACCTCGCCACCATGCTGCTGCACAAGAACCTCGCCGCCGTCGTCGGGGTCGACCCCCTCACCCCTGACGGCATCGCCCGCTGGGCCGCCGACGCCATCGACGCCTATTCCACCGGCGTCTTCAGATTGGAGAAATAATGACCGCCACCACCGTTACCACCCAGCGAGGGGTCTCCCTCCGAGGACTCACGAAGACCTTCGGCACGGGCGACGCCGCCGTCGAGGCCCTCAAGGGCGTCGACCTCGACATCGAACCGGGCGAGCTCATCGTCATCCTGGGCCCCTCCGGCTCGGGAAAGACGACGCTCATCAACATCATCGGCGGGATCGAGCCGGCGACGTCCGGCGAGGTCGTCGTCGCCGGCGAAGACATCTCGAAGCAGAAGCCGTCCGAACTGTCCGACTTCCGGCGTGATCACGTCGGATTCGTCTTCCAGTTCTTCAACCTCATTCCAACCCTCACGGCCAAGGAGAACGTCGAGGTCATCATCGAGCTCACCGACAAGGGCGACAAGGCCAGCGTCACCGGCCTGCTCGACGATGTGGGCCTCTCCGACCGCGGGGGCAACTTCCCCGCCCAACTCTCCGGCGGCGAGCAGCAGCGCGTCGCTCTGGCCCGCTCCCTCGCCACCGCACCGGACATCCTCCTCGCCGACGAGCCGACCGGCTCGCTCGACCTCGCGACCGGGCAGCAGATCCTCGCGCTCCTCCAGCGCCTCAACAAGGATGGCCGGACGATCGTCATCGTCACCCACAACGCCTCGATCGCCCAGATCGCCAATCGAGTGGTCACCGTCGTCGACGGGACGATCGACTCGATCAAGAAGAACACCAAGCCCGCCGCCGCCACGAAAGTGACGTGGTGACCCGATGAAAGCCACCACCCGCAAGTCCATCCGAGACCTGATGCGCCAACGCGCCCAGGTCATCGCCGTCGGCATCACGATCATGCTCGGCGTCACCCTGTACATCGGATCCGCGAGCGCCTACCAGAACCTCACCGTCTCGTACGGATACACGTACGAACGGCTGGCCTTCGCCGACCTGACCGCCACCGGCGGGAACGGGAACGAGGTCGCCGCGGCCGCGCTCGCCGCCGGGGCCGAGGACGCGGTCGCCCGCATCCAGACCGACCCCCCTGTCTTCATCGAGAACACCAAGATCGTCGGCCGCATCGTCGGGCTCCCGACGGAGGAACACCCGACCGTCAACGACGTCGGCGTGCTCACCGGCGACTACTTCGACCCGAGGACGACCGACCAGGTCCTGCTCGAGCAGCACGCGGCCGAGACCTTCCACCTCGGCGTCGGCGATACCGTCGACGTGTTCGCCGACGGCGAGTGGCACACCCTGACCATCCAGGGCACGGTCGAATCGGCGGAGTACATCTGGCCGTCGCGCAGCCGACAGGAACTCCTCGCGGACTCGCGCTCGTTCGCGATCCTGTACGTGCCCGAGGCCGTCGCCGAGTCCTGGCTGGGTGAGCCGAATCAGGCCGTCGTCGCCCTTCCCGAGGACGCCTCACCCGACCTCGCCGACCAGGTCACCCAGGCCATGCGAGACGCGGGAGCCACGGACGTCATGACCCAGATCGAGCAACCCTCGAACGCCGCCCTCCACGAGGATCTGGCCGGGTTCAACGAACTCTCCGTCGCCTTCCCGCTCCTGTTCCTCTCCGCCGCCTCCGTCGCCGCCTACGTCCTGCTCGCGCGGCGCATCCACCTGGAGCGGTCCGTCATCGGCACGTTGATGGCCTCCGGCGCCCGTCGGGGACGCATCCTCCGGCACTACCTGTGGCAGGGTGCCGCCGTCGGGCTCATAGGATCGGCCGCCGGCACGATCCTCGGGGGACTCATGAACGGGATCGTCACCGGCGCGTATACGTCGGCCATCGGCATCCCCGACACGATCATCCACCATCATCCCCCGATCCTCGTGGCCGGCCTCGCCTCCGGGCTCGTCGTGGGAATCCTCGGCGCCCTCGCGCCCGCGCTCAAGGCTTCCCGCACGAACCCGGCGGAGGCCATGCGCAGCGACTCCCCGACGCGTGGACCCAGTTGGTGGGGCCGCCTGGTCGCCCACCTCACCTTCCTCCCCGTGAGCGTCAGGATGGGGCTGAGGGACATCGGCCGGAGCCGCCGTCGCACCCTCTCGACCATGGTCGGCACGACGATGTCTCTCATCCTCGTGCTTTCCTCCGTCGGGATGATGACGAGCATGACGTCGATGCTCGATATCCAGTTCAAGCAGGTCCAGCGCGAGGACGCCACGGTGACGGTCGCGACGAGTGTTCCCGGCACCGAGCAGGCCCTCACGGCGCTCCCCGACGTGACGGCGGTCGAGACGGCCGCGGTCGGTCCGGTCACGGCGTTGACGGACGGGGACAGTTATGTCACGAGCGTCATCGGTTTTCAGCCGGAGACGACGATGCACGGGTTCCGGGCCCTCGACGGATCCTTCGTCTCCATGCCGTCGGACGGCGTCCTCGCGGGCGTCAGCCTCCGGGACGTCCTCGACGTCGAGGTCGGAGACACGATCGTGCTTGCGACCGCGACGAATCGAACCCCGGTCACGCTTGAGGGTTTCGTCAACGAGCCGTTCGGGACGTATATCTACGGACCTGAGACGCTCGTCGAGGGGGCGCTGCCCAACCTGGGCATCGACACCTACCTCATCTCCTTCGCCGACGGGGCCGACCGCGACACACTGAGGGAAACCATCACCCAGATGCCCGGCGTGGTCGCCTACGCGGACTCTCAGGCCTTCGTGGCCTCGGCGACGAAGTACCTGGGGCTCTTCTGGGCGTTCATCGGCATCTTCATCGGCCTCGGGATCATCCTGGCCCTCGCGATCATCTACGTCACCATGGCGGTCAGCATCGTCGAGCGCACCAACGAACTCGCGACACTCCGCGCCGCGGGGGTGCCGGTGCGTCGGGTCGGCTGGACGATCGCCACGGAGAACCTCACGGCCACCGCGCTCGGTATACCCTTCGGCCTCGCCCTAGGGGTCGTCGCCGCCGCGACGCTCAACTCGAGCTTCTCGAGCGACCTCTTCCGCATCGACCTGATCCTCGGCTGGTGGCCGCTGCCCGCGGCCGCGCTCGGGGTGCTCGTCGCCGCTGCCCTCTCGCAGTGGCCGGCGGTTCGGGCCGTCCGGCGGGTGGACGTGGCTCGCGTCGTCCGGGAGCGCGCCGTCTAGCCGCGACCTTCGGCTGGGCCTCGCCGGCCGCTATCCTAACGGGATCGGTCATCACCAACAGAAATGGGAGGCAGAACCAATGGCTCGACTCGGTTTCGCAGGTGCCCAAGCCTCGCGCAGGGGCGGGGTGCGCTTGACGTTCAAGGGTGCGGATTCCCTCGCCGTTGCCGACACCGTGGGCGCGTACTTCGCCCAACGCGGCTACAAGCTGGAGGAGGGCACTCCCATCGATGGGACGTACGGAAAAGGAAGCACGGCCACCAGGGCCATACTCGGAGGTTTCGCCACACGCTTCAAGTTCAAGGTCGCCATCACCCCGGACCAGGAGGGAACCGCGCTGGACTTCAGAAAGGGCATAAGCGGCGCGATGGGCGGCGCGTTAGGCGCCTCCAAGATGAACAAGGAGTTCAAGACGATCCAAGGGGAGTTGAAGGCGCTCTAGCGATCCCACCCGACCGGATTCACGTCACGGCCCGATGCCGATCGCCTCGACCGGCGTCGGACGTTCGTGCCACCCTGGTGGCATGTGCGGGCGCTTTGTCAACTTCCTCAAGGAGCGGGAGACCGTCGAGGAGTTCGGCATCGCCGAGGTGGCGGTCGACGCCCACGGCCTCGCCCCATCCTGGAACGTCGCGCCCCAGCAGGTCGCCCCCATCGTCACCCCCGTGCCCGATGGGCCGGGCCGACGCCTCGTCGCCGCCCGATGGGGGCTCGTCCCGTCGTGGTCCAAGGACGCCCGATCCGGGGCACGGATGTTCAACGCCCGCTCGGAGACCGCCCACTCCAAACCGGCGTTCCGGTCCGCCTTCGCGGAGCGTCGGTGCCTCGTCCCCGCGAACGGGTACTACGAGTGGGAGGCGACCGCCGACGGAAAACGGCCCTACTACATCCACCCGGCGGACGGCGCGCCCGCGGCCTTCGCCGGGCTATGGGAGGCCTGGGGGGCCGACGAGTCCCGACTCCAGACCTTCACGATCCTCACGACCGAGGCCCAGGGCGACCTCGCCCGAATCCACGACCGCAGCCCCGTCATCCTCGCCCGAGACCTCCGGGACGCCTGGATGGATCCGGGGACGACCGTGGACGAGGCCCGGGCAATCCTCGGCTCGCCGCCCCCCGACGTGGTCGCCCACCCCGTGTCCACGGACGTGGGGCGGGTCCGGGTCAACCACCCGGGCCTGATCCGGCCGCTCGACGAATCCTCGCCCGGGCAGAGTTCGGCGGCCGACCCGCAGGACTAGGCGACGGCCTCCGACCCCTGCGCGACGTACAGGCCGAGAAGGAACAGCAGGACGACAACGGGGGGAAGGAGGGCCACCGCGGCGACGGTGCGCATGAACCTCTGGGATCGGAGCACCTCGTCGATGAAGAACCGCGTGAACACCGTCGCGAGCATCACGGGAATACCGAAGAGCCAAATCGCCGGCCTGAGCGCGGCCCCCTCGGGCTCGGAGGCGGTGAGAAGGGCGACCGGGGGAACGGCGAGCACCAATCCAAGTCCGGCGAAGGCGATCACGGCGTCGTCCCGCTTCCACTTCTCCGTCCGACGTTCGACCAGATACCCGGCGGTGTGAACGATCACCGGGGCCCCAACGAGGGAGACGCAAAAGTACATGATGACGACTATGGTGGGAAAGCCCTCCCCGGACTCCTCGACCCTCGGCTCGAGTCTCCCCAATTGAGCGGCGACCATGAGCCAGAACAGCACGGTGAACAGCGCCATCGATAGTGTGGTGGCGATCCAGGCCTTTCGGGTTTCGAGGTTGTAAACCTTCGCGAACGTCGACCGGGTCCATCTGATCAGACGATCCATACCGCCCCCTACTCGACCCTCAGGTGGACGTCCCCCGCGAGGATCGTCTCCACCCAGCCGGATCCCACCTCGACGACGAGCCCGCCCTCAGGGGACAGGCCCGTGACCACCCCAGAAATCGTGCCTCCCCCGGGCTTCTCCACGTCCACGGCCCGTCCCACCGTGTCGCACGCCTGGGTCACCTCCGCGATGACCGACCCCTCACCCTTGTCGGCTTCCCACCGGTCGAGCAGGGACGCCAGCTCCCGGCAGACGCCCTCCAGCAGGGTCGTGCGATCGAGGTTCGCCGATTGCGCCAACGCGAGCGAAATCGCGTGAGGGACGGGCAACTCGTCCTCACCCTGGGATACGTTCAGGCCGATGCCGACGACGATCGCGTCCCCGATGACCTCGCATAGGACCCCCGCGACTTTCCGGGATGGCCCCCAACCCGAGAGTCGGCGCGCCAACGGGTCGTCGATGAGCACGTCGTTCGGCCACTTGAGGCAGGACGTGAGCCCATCCCGTTCGAGGGCCCGGGCCACGGCGAGCCCGGCAATCAGGGACACCCACCCGAACCTGTCGGCGGGAACGTTCCTCGGTCGAACGACAAAACTCACGGTCACCGAGGAACCCTTCGGGGTTTCCCAAGATCGCCC